>JAUUWJ010000060.1 GCA_030589175.1 Actinomycetes bacterium | reverse complement strand
ATTTTGTGCTTAGAATTTAACTCTTCTATAGAGATTGCACAGTGTCTAAACCTCGGACTATTAGCCATTACTTTTATGTTTTCATTCCTTTTGCTAACATATATAGAAAGTTAGCGCTTGAGCTATTAAAAGCAGCAAATTTAAAAGCAAAGAAAAAAATATGACATTTGAAGTAAAATTACAGCAATTTGAAGGGCCGTTAGATCTTTTGCTGTCTCTGATATCCCGCCACGAAGTAGATATCTATGAAATATCAATCTCTCAAATAACTGATGAGTATTTAGCTTATATTGAAAGCCTCAAAGAATTGAATCTCGAAGTAGCCAGTGAATTTTTACTTATTGCCGCAACCTTATTAGAAATAAAATCCAAAGGCTTACTTCCTAGCGAAGAAGAAATCCAAACTGAGCCATTAGCTGCTGCTGAAGTTAAAAAAGAGCTAATCAAAAAACTCATAAATTACAAGAAGTACAAAAATGTTGCCGAATTCTTCGAACAAAAACTTAATTTAGGCAGCAGATATTACCGGCGCGAAGCGGAGCTCGAAGAATGTTTTGCAAAATTAATGCCCGATTTTGATGAAGAAATAACTCCGCAGGATCTTGCTAAGCATCTGCTTCACATAGTAAGAGTACGCCATTATAGTATTGTCAGCACGAGCCACATTACGCCTATGTCTATGAGTGTTGATGAGCAAATTGATTACGTGCTCTCAAAGCTTAAAGATAGGCCTCAAAAATTTAAGGATATTACGAAAAACTTCAATAAAAATGAAGTAATTGTCACTTTTTTAGCGATTTTAGAATTATATAAGCGTTCAATGGTCGATATTGTACAAGGGAGTAATTTCGGCCAAATAGAATTAGAATTTTTGGAGGGTGTAGAAGATGCTTGATGTCGCTGCTTTAAAAAGTATTTTAGAATCGATTTTATTTGTCTCAGACAAAGGAGTTTCGGTAGACAATCTGGCCCAGTTATTAGAAATGGAGCCTGAAGCTATCGAGAAAGCTTTAAAGGAAATCCAAACTGAGCTTGAAAGCCAAAACAGAGGTTTTCAATTAAGATCAGTTGCCTCTAAAGTGAGCTTATTTACATATCCGGCAAATCATCAATATGTCGAGCAATTTCTGGCGGCTAGTGATTTCAGGCGGCTTACTAACGCGGCTTTGGAAACACTGGCAATAATTGCCTATAAACAGCCGGCAACCAAGTCCTATATTAGTGATATAAGGGGCGTAAATTCAGACGGTTCAGTTGCAACACTTTTACAAAAAGGGTTGATAAAAGAGAGAGGGCGAGCTAAAAGTCCGGGCGGTCCGATGCTCTACGGAACTGGCCGCAAATTCTTAGAGCAAATGAATATCAGCAGCATAAGTGATTTACAAGACCTTCGCGATTTTGCAGCCGACGAAGAAACAAAAGAGCAAATTAAGCAAAGTTTCGTAGAGCAGGATTCAGAGGCTCAAACCCAATCCTAGCTTTTTACCATGAATCTAAAGTATCTCTGTCTCCGGCATGCGAATAAATAAATTTTTAGCTTCAGCTGGTATAGGAGCAAGGCGAAAAGTTGAAGGGCTAATCATAAGCGGCAAAGTAGAAGTAAATTGCGTCAAAATCGAGAACCTTGCAACCGAGATTAATCCTCAGAAAGATTTTGTAAAAGTAAACGGAAAAATAGTTTCCATCGAGAAAAGAATATACATTATTTTCAATAAGCCCAAAGGCATCCTTACAGCAGTTTCTGACGATAGGGGCCGAAAATCAGTTCGTGACTTACTAAACGTAGATGAGCGCATTTTTCCTATGGGCCGATTGGATAGAAACAGCCACGGATTGCTTATTCTGACTAACGATGGTGATTTAGCGGCAAAGCTTTTACACCCCCGCTTTAAAATTCCTAAAGTATATGAAGTAAGAGCAAATTCTACTTTAGGAGAGAAAGAGCTGGCCGAATTTAGACAAGGGATTGAAATAGAAGGTAAAAAAACAGCGCTGGCAAAGATTAAAGAGCTCCCAATCAAGGTCGGGGCAAAGCAAAAAGTATATGAAGTTGTATTAAAAGAAGGCCGAAAAAGGCAAATCCGCAAAATGTTTGAAGCTTTAGGATATAAAGTTACTGATCTTAAGAGAACGCAATTTGGCCCAATTAAACTTTTAGGATTAAAAGAAGGGCAGTGGCGTGAGCTAACCAAACAAGAATTGACTAATCTGGGCAAGGCGGCTGCTATCTATTAGGAAAGGGCCCCTGCTTTAGCTGCACTTACGAAGTATCTGTAAAATTATTTAAAATCTCTTGACAGGTAAATAGAGCGTATGCTAAACTCTATATGGAATTGAAACTGGTTTTCATTTTCATATATGGGTATATAAAATAATGAACAGTTTAGCTAAATTTAACGAATACCTAGATAAAAGAGGTTTTCACAAAACAAAGCAAAGAGATCTGATAGCCGCACATTTCTTAAATCTTAAAAAGAGACATATTAGTGCTGAAGAGCTTTACTTTAATTTAGTTAATAAATACCCTTTTATCGGTAGAGTTACAGTTTATAGAACGTTAAAGCTGCTAACGGATGCGGGTTTGGCTGAAGAATCACAGTTTGGCGAAAACCATCTGCACTATGAGTCTACTTCAAACTTACACCACGATCATTTTGTTTGTACCAATTGCGGAGAAATTATCGAGTTCAAAAGTTTAACAATAGAAAAACAACAAGAAGATTTGGCGAAAAAACATAATTTCGATGTCCATTTACATCGCCTAGAAATATTTGGTACATGCGAAAAGTGTAAAAAGGGAGAGAAATAAATGGAAGCGCTAATTATTGCATTGCGCGAGGGTATAGAAGCAGCACTCGTAATAGGTATCATTATTGCCTATTTAAATAAAACTAAAAGGGAGGGATTAAAAACATATGCCTGGGCTGGGCTAATTTCGGCTGTAATTTTAAGCCTGGTGGCGGCAATTGCCTTTCGTTTTAGCGGTATTGATCCGGAAAGTGAGCTGGTAGAAGGAATTGTTTTATTAGTGGCCGCTTTCTTTGTTACTACGATGGTTGTCTGGATGTATAAAACTGGCCGTTTTTTAAAGCAAAAAATGGAAGCTAGAATGGAAACCATTGCTCAATCAAAAGGTACGATAATTCAAGGATTGGGAATTTTTCTTTTCACTTTTATTATGGTCGGCAGGGAAGGAATTGAAACCGTCCTGATGATGTTGGGACTTGCATATCAAAGTCCTAGTCTTATAGTGACTTTCAGTGGAGCTATTCTAGGTTTTACTCTGGCTATCGGATTCGGTTATATGTTTATCAAAGGCTCGATTCGAATAGATCTGCACCGCTTTTTTAACTATACGAGCATCATTCTTTTAGTATTAGCTCTAAAGCTTGCGGCCGGCGGTATTCACGAGTTTACTGAAATCGGTTTGCTGCCTTCGCATCCGACAGAGATGGCTATAATCGGTTTTCTGGTTAGAGATACCATAAGCATTGCTATCCTGATTGGAATGTTAGCCGTACCAGTGTTGATGATTATGATGGAAAGTTCCCAGACTATCGAATCTAGACTTCCTAAAGATATTGTAGAGAGAAGAAAAGTCCTCGCCCAAATCCAAAAAGAGAAAAATTATAAATATACGGCAGTTGCAGTTAGTGTTGTAGTGATTTTTGTTCTGGGAACGGCCCTGGCAGCTGCTAATCAGGTTCAGGACCCAACACCTAAACTGGTCAAAAGCAAAAACAGTGGGCTGCAGTTAGAAAAAACGGAGATCAAGTATGGACTTTCCAAATATCAAGTAGATATAAATAATAAGAAGGTTAAGTTGCTGGTTCTGAAAAAAGCCGGTTCCTTTGTAGTAGCCGCAGATGCCTGCCGGGTCTGCGGCCCTACCGGCTATTTTATGGAAAAGGACAACTTAATTTGTAAGAATTGTAATGCTCCTATTCCAACAGGAAGCATTGGTGAGAAGGGCGGCTGCAATCCGGTACCTATTAAACATAAAGAAGAAGATGGAACTATTATGGTTAGCAAAAATGAGCTAGCTAATGTTTCTAAGTTTTTTAAAAAATAATCTCATGATGAACGACGAACGATGAACGCATAACGATTACAATGCTTAAAATATTACTTTTACGGACCTTTCAGATCCGCAAGAAAAGAATATTATTAACGGCGCTGGCGATCCTTATGGGATCGTCGCTTATTTCAGCGATGATTGCCGTTAGCGCTCGCATGGATAAAAAAATCGGCAAAGAGCTTAGAAGTTACGGCTCGAACCTACAAATAGTTCCCCGAAGTAGTGATTATCTTAAAGAAGACTCACTGCTTAAATTAAAAACGATTTTTTGGCGGCATAATTTAGTGGGAATTGCTCCCGAGCTTAAAACTAATGTCAAATTAGTTGGGCAAAAAGGAAAAACACAATTTATCGGTACCTGGTTTGATAAATCTTTGAAAACTTCTGAAGGAAAGATAGTCAAAACAGGGGCTCGTCAGACTTTTCCCTGGTGGAAAGTAAAAGGAGCCTGGCCGAAAAAAGAAGACGAGATTTTATTGGGCTCTTCGATTGCCAAGAAAATTGGCGCAAAAATGGGAAGTACCTTATCGATGGAAAGTAAAGGGAAAGTATTCAAGTCTTATGCGGTAGGCATCATAAGAGTCGATAAGTACAAAGAATCGATTCTCGGCTCAACTTCTTTTGCTCAAAAAATAAAAGGACAAAAGAATATTGTCGAGAAAGTTCATATCAGCGCGATGATTGTACCGAAATTAAAGCTGCCGGCTTCCATTCGCAATAAGAAAGTCAACGACATGAACAAGAAAGAATATGAAACCTGGTATTGCACGCCTACCGTGGGGGCGATAAGCACTCAAATCAAAGAAGTTGTAAAAGACGCCCGGGTAAAGAACTTGCGCCAGTTTACAGAAGCCGAAGGTCGTCTCTTAAGCCGTTTGGAGCTTATGATTTTTCTAACAATTATAATTTCTATTGTTGCGACTGCTATTGCGGTGATGACTACAACCACAACAGCAATAATTGAAAGAAGGGGCGAGATAGGACTGGCAAAGTCGATTGGCGCTTCCAATGGCCAGATAGCTTTTCAGTTTTTAGCGGAGCTTATCGTCATAGCTTTGGGTGCAGGGTTCGCCGGTTATTTTATCGGTTTGATTCTAGCAAAATTTATCGGCCAAGCGGTTTTTAAGACAAGCGTCTCATTTGATTTTTTAACGCTGGTTATTACCTTAGTTCTCTCTTTGGCGATAGCTCTTGTTGGTAGTTATCTGCCAATTAGAAAGGCAACCAAAATTCAGCCGGTTGTCGCATTGCGAGGAAATTGATGTTTGAAGGTGAAATGATTTGAGTAATAAATCGATGTTTGTAAAGCTAATACTAAAGTTTTTGAACGGAAATAAATCAAAGCTATTATCCGGTTTCCTAGCTCTTTTCCTAGCCGCTTTGCTAATATCTGCTTTGCTTGCCGTTGTTTTTGATTTAGAAAATTCGCTTGGTAAAGAACTAAGAAATTTCGGGGCTAATTTTGTTCTAAGGGCTGGCAAGAAGCCTGTAACAGACGAGGAAA
>JAUUWJ010000205.1 GCA_030589175.1 Actinomycetes bacterium | reverse complement strand
TTAACAATCGGAGCTTTAATATTTTGATAAAGCTGTTCAAGTTCTTTGCCGCCTTCTTCGGTATCGCTACCGATAACCACTCTGTCTGGCTCTAGAAAATCTTTGACAGCCGTTCCTTGTGCTAAGAATTCGGGATTGCTGGCAAAGTTAAAATCTACGTTTGATTTTCTTAATATTTCTTTGATTTTAGATATGGAGTCGACGGGAATGGTGCTTTTTGCAACCACCGTCTGACCTTCCCCTAAATTGCCGGCAATTTCTTCACAAACGGAATAAACATAAGATAAATCAGCTTCGCCATTTTCTTTTTCCGGCGTTCCCACACAAATAAATATTATTTCACTTTCGCTTATGCGACTTATGTCTGTATCAAAAGACAAATTATCGGCTTTTTTGAGCAGCTCTTCTAGGCCCTCTTCATGTATTGGACATTTAGCATCTTTAAGAGCAGCAATTTTTTTCTCATCCTTGTCTATGCATAAGACTTGATGGCCCAGGTGCTCGAAACAAGCACCGCTTACCAAGCCGACATATCCCGTTCCGATAACACTAACTTTTTTCAAATCTTAACTCTCCTAACAATTTATCTATCCAATTATTTTTTTCTGAGTCCAGCCTTAAAGCTTTTTCAAAATGTATCTTTAGCACAAATCATGCAGGTTACGGGCTTCTAGCCTACCATGCAAACGCTTTTTGGTCAATATTTCAAGCTCTCGCTCTCTCTAATATAATTTTCCTATAATTCAATAATGATATCTTCAATATTTTTCGGGCTCTTTGTAAGTATGCGCTTGCCATTGTCTTTTATTAAAACCATATCTTCAATACGTACGCCGCCTTTCCCCTCTATATATATTCCAGGCTCTACTGTAATAACCATGTTTTTTGAAAGTTTTGAATTACTTTTAGGGCCGACAACCGGTTCTTCATGAATTTCCAGTCCTAGACCATGGCCCAAATTATGTTCAAATTTTGAAGGATAATATTTTTCTATATAATCTCTCGCTTCTTTATCCACTTCTTTTGTATTTACGGCTGATTGAACTTTTTTCAAGGCATTTTCTTGTGCTCTCAAACAAGTTAAATACATTTTTTTTATAGTCGGTTTCACTGGCTCCAATAAAAAAGTCCTGGTTATATCAGATACATAATTTTTGTATTTTACGCCCATATCGATGAGCAGTGCATCACCCGGCTTTATTGATCTTTTTCCGCTTGTATAATGAGGCAAGGCTGAATTTGGGCCACTAGCCACTATGGTTTCAAATGATTCTCCTCGACCCTCTTTTTGTCTTATAAAGCACTCTATTTTCTTGGCTAATTGAATTTCACTCATTCCCAGGCTTACACTGTGTTTGTCAAAAGAAATTGCTTTGTCTGCCAGCTTAGCACTGTGTTTTATAATATTTATTTCCGTATCAGTCTTGACCTGCCGGATTTTTTCAACCCAGCCATCGGCCTCTATCAACTTTGTTTTACCCTTTATCGATTTAACTTGCTTGAAGGTAAGAAAATTACTCTCAAAAGCGAGCTTGTTAATGCTTTTCTCTTTTAAAAAAGATTTTAAAAAACTCTCAAGTTTTCCTTCAAGAAGCAAAACGCTTAGATTAGTTGTTTTTTTAGCTTTTAAGTAATAACGGGAATCGACGATTAGATATAAAGTTCTTGTCGTTAATAAAAGGCTGGCCTCGGTTGTTTTTAGGCCGCTTAGATAATATATGTTCTCGGGTTTTTTAATGAGAAAAGCCTCAGCATCAGCGTCTCTCATAAGCCTTCTTAAAGCTTTTAAGCGATTGGCCATGAAAGGAGTATACCATTAATAAATTTTTTTAAGATGAGTTTAAAGAGATTCCAGTTAAGAGTAGAAAGGTTTCTTAAACTGATTCTGGACCTTGTGACTTACAAATTAGCATAAGAAACATTTCCCGAAGCAGTTCCTATGGTTACTGTGGTGGCCGGAACGGTTATTGGCCATCCGCCCTGATCAAAAATATCCTCTTTAATTTTAACTTCTATTGCTGTAACTGATGATTGAACGGAATTACCGTCTTTTGTATCACTCACGACCCCCACCGTTATTGAGTCAATTACTCGTCTAGTTACATGATCTACCTGAAGCGTAGTTATATCGGGAACATTGGGGTTAGCTGAGTCTACTACGGCAATTGGATCAAACCCATAAACTGTAAAATTATTCAACCGCCAACTTATATCAGAAATTGAGCCGGTGTCAAATCCATTAGCTTCAGTTTCAACATACACTTCGACACTACCGATATTTATAATTCCCTCCGGAACGCCAGGCATTTCAACTAAACGAACATCATTCACCTTCGACCAGCTTCGAGAAACTACTTTGTTGTTTGCCGCCTCCGAGGTTACAACTGACTTACTACCGGCTCTC
>JAUUWJ010000059.1 GCA_030589175.1 Actinomycetes bacterium | reverse complement strand
CAACTTCGCTTCCTATTGCACTTTTAATAGCTTTTTTCACCAAAGCAACATTAAAATCTTTAGACACTTCTTTCAAGTGAAAATTTGCACCTTTATTAAAAACCAAAGAGATGACGGAATCTTTTTTTGATAAATGCCACTCGAGCATAAGCGAGTAAAGAGGTATGATAGCCTCTTTGATATTTTGCATCACAATGGGCCAAGCTCGACGCAATTTTGCTGTATCCATAGTAGGTTTTTCCCTTATTTTGCTTTTTTCACCAACTCGAGACTTGTCGTCTTTCTTTTTATCCTGAAGAGCCGCTCGTTCCTTTTCTTTTTCCTGATTTTTGGCTCCGGCTTTTTCAACTTCGACCTTTACTGCTTGCTGTTTTTCTTTTTTCACCCAATCCGCCGATTCTTTTTCGCCGGTTTCTTTTTTCTTTAAATCAATACTTGGCTGAGGAGGTATTTGCTCCACTTCATTTTTTGCCGAAGGTTTCCCAGCCTTAGACTTTGACCCCACCTTTTTTTCAAGCTCCTCGATACGATACAGAAGCCCTTCGACGCTAATATCAGCTTCAAGCTTTGTCAGTCTGATTAAAGCAATCTCAAGCAAAAGTCTTATATCGCCCGAATATCGCATCTGACGATAAGTCTCGCTTAGCAAATCAATAGCTTTTAGAGCTTCAAAAACTTCAAACCGTTTCGCCTGGTCTTTAAGACGATTTAAATTTTCCGGTGTCGTGTGGATTATATCTGCCGGTTTATCAGTAGTGATTGCTATAGCAATAGAGCGAAAATGGCCTATCATCTCCGATGTAAATTGCCTTAAATCAAAACCTCTATCCATCAAAGAATCTATAAATTCTAGGCACTTAAGCGTATCTTTCTTTACTATTAGATCAGTAAGTTCAAATAGAATCTCGCTTTCAGTCAGATTAAGAACCTCGCTTAAAGCTTTCGGAGTTATCTTTTTATCAGAAAAAGAAGCCAGTTGATCCAGTAATCCAATAGAATCCCTAACAGAACCTTGGGCTTGACGTGCTATTACCGCAAGCGTACTTTCTTCAACAGAAATTTCTTCTTGGTGAGCTATTTCTTTCAAGCAAGCTACAATGGCAGTTACGCGAATGCGCCTAAAGTCAAAACGCTGACAGCGGGAGACAATTGTAGGAATAACTTTGTGAATTTCTGTCGTGGCCAAAATAAATACAGCGTGGTTCGGCGGCTCTTCTATCATTTTCAATAAAGCGTTAAATGCTTCCTTGGTAAGCATGTGAACTTCATCGATAATAAAGACTTTTTTAGTGCCTTGAGAAGGAGTAAAATAAACGCGCTCGCGCAGATTCCTTATCTCGTCTATTCCTCTATTAGAAGCGGCATCAATTTCTAAAACATCTACACTGCTACTTTTATTAATATTTTCACAGCTCAGACAACTATTACAGGGCTCAATTGAGTCGGTAGTTTTATTTTGACAGTTGAGCGCTTTGGCAAGAACTTTTGCCGTCGAGGTCTTACCGGTGCCCCGTGGACCGGCAAAAAGATAGGCATGCGAAGTCTTATTAGCTTTTAAAGCGTTTACTAATGTCTTTGTGACATGATATTGGCCGATTATTTTGGCAAAAACCCTAGGTCGGTACTTTCGGTAAAGTGTTACATACTCCAACGTATTAGCTCCGTGAAATCAATTAATTTGTAGCTTAGCATAAAAAAGAGCTAAATGGATTAGATAAAAAGAGATAGATGGCTAGAGGCCAGCCATTAGAGACTAGGAAAACAATCCTCTACTCGTGAAGAGCGAACTAATATAAACTTGTTTCCTCTTCCTCCGAACTCCTAACTCCGAACCCTGAGCCAACTTCTTTTATTTTATCTAGCGTTGTTTAATAATTAGTTAACAAAAATTTTTACTCAAATTATGAAAAAGCGACTTCATGTATTAGTCCACGGCAAAGTTCAAGGAGTAAATTTTCGCTGGGCTACTTATGAAAAAGCCTTACAATTAGATCTTGTCGGTTGGGTTAAAAACACGCCGGATAGGAAGGTAGAAGCTATATTTGAAGGAGAAGAAGAAGATTTAGAAGAAATGCTCAAGTTTGTAAAGGCCGGACCCCCTGCTTCACGCGTCCGGGCAGTGGGAGAAGAATTCTCAGAGCCCTTAAATAAATTCAGAGATTTCGTAATCGATTACTAATCTGTGAAACTAATAAAAGCTGAGATTTTTGCTTAAAACTAGGCCTCTATTAAATCCGAATCCTGCTCAAGAACCTTCTCATAAGATTCCCTGGCTTTATAAGAGCTCCTTGCCAATGGTATGGCTTCGACCACTTTGAAATTCATAGCGAGGCCTGTTTGTCTCAAAAAACTAAATTCCTGCATACGATAATAGCGCTTTACCTCGTGATGTTTTAGCGTCGGCCTCAGGTACTGGCCGATAGTAAGAATATCGCAGCCGTTGGCTCTAATATCATGCATTGTATCAATTATCTCTTGTTGGCTCTCTCCCAAGCCTACCATCAGGCCGGATTTTACTATTAAACCATTATATTTAGCTTTTTTCAGAAGCTCAAGTGAGCGATAATAATCGGCCTGCCCCCTCACTTTCGGATAAAGGTTTTTTACCACTTCCAAATTGTGATTGAATACATCAGGCTGTGCCTTAAAAACTTTTTTTAGAGCATTTTGGTTGCCGCCAAAGTCCGGCGTTAGGACCTCTATTAAACATCGGGGGCTAAGTTTCTTTATCCAAGATATGGTTTCGGCAAAGAAAGAGGCACCGCCATCAACTAAATCGTCCCTGGTAACAGAGGTAATAACAACATACTTCAAACCTAATTTTACGACGGCTTCGGCCACCCGGTAAGGCTCTTGCGGATCAAGCTCAAGATCCTCACGAGCCTTATTAATAGAACAAAAAGCGCAATCTCTTGTGCATTTGTTTCCTAGAATCAAAAAAGTTGCCGTCATTCTACCAAAGCACTCATAAACATTGGGGCAAAGCGCTTCTTCACAAACGGTATTTGTTTTTAGCTTTTTTATGACATCTTTTACCGCGTAGTAATTCTTGCCTTTATTTTGCTTTGTTTTGAGGAAAAACTGCGTACTCGGATCGCTCACTTTTCTTAAAAACCCCTCTCGGCCTAATTCTGTAGTTAAAAATCTTCCCAAAATTCATCATAATTAAATCAGCTATGTCAACCATGCCTATTTCATAACCCAAAATTTCTTTCATCGAAGTAAACTTGGTCCTTAATCCGCAGGCGTAAATAGGTTCAAAGAAAGAAAGGTTGCAGTTTACATTTAAAGAAGCCCCATGCATTGTAAGACCCGAAGAAACTTTTATTCCCAAAGAGGCTAATTTCTTTGAGCCGGTCCAAACTCCCGCCACATCTGCTATGTGTGTTTTTATTCCGAATACGGCCAAAGCTCTCTCTATTACTAGTTCTAATTGTTTCAAATATGAACCGATAGTTGCCTCGCTAATTGAAATAACCGGATAAATCATTAGCTGGCCCGGTCCGTGATAAGTAATGCTTCCACCTCTATCGACTTTTGTGAGGTTAATTCCTTCGGGCAATCTTTTCTTGATTAAAACAGATGGGTTAGCGCTTCTTCCGCAGGTATAGACCGGGTAATGTTCAGCAAGAATCAAAGTATCACAAGATTCTTTTGTATGAAGACGTTTAAAAATTGCTCGCTGAAAGTACAGTGCCTTCTCAAAATCAACATATCCTAGTTTAACAACTCTTAAGTCTTTCACCTTCTCCTTTCAGTAAAAAAGAGCTTGTTTTTCAGTTGCGTGCAATAACTGTTTTCCTTTATGCAAAAACTTCTAAACATAAACTATTAAATTGAAGACGATTCTGAAGTATAAGCACTTTACATACTAATGCAGCTTAAAATCGTCCCTTTTTCAGAGAGGGAATAAACGCCTGCCCGCTAGCCTAATGGCAGTTAGCATATAGGCAGGCGGGCCTCCCCTACATTTAATAAATACCCTTTGTCGTAGAAACAGGATTTATCCCTGTCCTTATTGGTCGAGAACCTTTCCCGATGTCCGTGCTAACATCGCATTGCCACCTACATAGAATGCAAAGGCCTTCCTGACAACTTAAGAGCCGCTTCACCTATAGCTTCGGTGAGAGTAGGGTGAGGATGGATGAATTTGGCAATGTCACCTACTTTTGCTTCAAATCCAACTGAGAGCATTGCTTCAGCAATCAGATTGGAGGCATCAGAGCCAACGATGTGTATCCCTAAGACATTGTCTGAAGTATCAGCAACAATTTTTACAAGGCCTTCTTGCCGGCGCTCAATAACCGCTTTCGAATTATTCATAAAACTATAGTGAGTTGTGTTTACTTTCATGCCCGCTGCAATTGCCGAATCTTCAGTCTCTCCAACTGATGCAACTTCCGGACGCGAATAAACTACGCTCGGAACTGCCGGGTAATAAGGAAAAGTGGCCTCTCCCGTAGCAATAAAGTCGGCAACTGCCATTCCTTCGGCAAACGCTACATGGGCTAACTGAGGTGTATTAATACAATCACCGACTGCATATATATTATCAACCGAAGTCTTTAGATAGCTATCTACATCAACAAAACCTTCTTGCAGTTTCACACCGGCTTCATCCAGGTCTAAGTTTTGTGTATTAGCATCTCGGCCAACAGCAATTAGTAGTAGCTCTGATTCGAAACTTAGATTCGCAGCCTTGCTACGCGCCTTCACTTCAACTTTGCCGTCTTTCTCCTCAACAGAAATTACCTCTGTCTCTGTCTTAATTCCTATGTCGCGCTCTAACAATTTTTCTTTAAGAGAATCTCTAATCTGGCTATCGTGGTTCATCAAAATATCGGGAGCAACTTCAATTATGTTAATATCCGCACCAAACTCATTAAAAAGAGAGGCAAACTCTACTCCGATATACCCGCCACCGATAATGGTTAAAGTCTTTGGAGCGTATTTTAATTCCAGCAAGCCGTCACTATCTAAAATAAGATCCGATTTAGGCGCGGCTCTAATCGCTTTTGGTTTTGCTCCCACCGCTATTACAAAATTTTGGGCTGTGACATTTTTATTCCCGACTGTTATTTCTGCCGATGTTACAAACCTAGCACTTCCATTGATCAACTCGATTTTCCTTGCTTTTATTAGAGAAGACAGGGCAGAATAAAGCTCACTTACAACCTTTGATTTGTATTTTGAAATACTCCTCCAGTTAAAAGATAAACCTGAGTGTTCGATGCCGAATAGCTTTGAATTGCTTACTTTTGAATACACAGAAGAAGCTTCAATTAAAGCTTTTGTCGGAATGCAGCCTCTGTGCAAGCACGTGCCACCCAGCTTGCCTTTCTCAACTATTGCTACCTTGAGCCCATGTTGAGCTGCTCTTAATGCAGCAGAGTAACCTCCCGGTCCACCGCCAATAATTAGCAAATCATAATCAGCCATTATACGTTTGTCTACCCCTTGAAAGTTTTAAAAAAACACATGGATAGAAAGAAAGCACTAATCAATAAGACAAAAAAGGACAGGCATAAAGCCTGTCCCTACTAATCTACGAACCTCGAACTCCTAACCAATCTACTTCTTGTAATTACCTTGCATGTAG
>JAUUWJ010000269.1 GCA_030589175.1 Actinomycetes bacterium | reverse complement strand
ATGGTATTTTCTGCGCTATACTTCTCCAAAGGAAGATAAATTGCCTTTTAGCAAAGAGGCGGCAAATTACTGGATGCCGGTCGCTCAGTACATCGGCGGCATCGAACATGCGATACTTCACCTGCTATATGCCCGTTTTTTCACGAAGGTCATAAAGGACCTGGGCCTAGTAAATGTTGATGAGCCGTTTGCTAACTTGCTTACCCAAGGTATGGTTTTAAAAGACGGAGCCAAAATGAGTAAGTCGAAGGGTAACATCGTAGATCCGACTTATATTATGGACAAATTTGGAGCGGATACTTCCCGCCTGTTCATTCTTTTTGCTTCTCCGCCTGAGAAAGATCTCGACTGGAGCGATGAAGGGGTAGAGGGCTCATTCAGATTCATAAAAAGAGTCTGGCGTATAGTAAAAAAGAGTGTGGATAAGTTCAACGAAGGGGGCAACGGAGAGCTTAGCAAAGGAGACCGCGACCTCAGGCAAAAAACACACGCTACTATAAAAAAGGTCACTGCTGATCTAAATCGCTTCAATTTAAATACTGCTATAGCAGCCATAATGGAGTTGGTGAATACAATCTACAAGTATGTTGAGAAGCCTTCGGTTAACGGTAAGGTTTTAAAGGAGGCAATCACAAATTTGGCTTTGCTTTTAGCTCCTTTTACACCGCATTTGGCTGAAGAATTATCCTCAATCATTGGCAATAAAGAAAGTATTCATCTTCAAAAGTGGCCTGCTTTTGATGAGAAGTTGGCGGCAGCTGAAGAAATAACTCTTATCGTTCAAATAAACGGGAAAGTCAGAGACCGGATATCGGTTCCTGCCGAAATTTCAGAAGATGAGATGAAAGACTTGGCAATGGCATCAGAGCGCGCTAAGATTTTTATTGAAGGTCGCGAAGTTGTAAAAGTCGTGACCATACCGAAAAAACTAGTAAATATTGTAACTCGCTAGATTTTTAATCTTCTTAACTCCATTCGCTTGTTAATCAAGAACTACCTTTTAACTGCCTTTGACAAATTTACTTATGTTGCAAATGACGGTTCTCATTAAAAAATTGAGGTAAAAAAGGGTGTATTAGAGACCCGTCCCCAAGCTCTTCTCTTTTACAAAAATTTCTCGAAAAAAAAGAAGGGATTGAGTAGAAATTGTAGAACTATATAAATAGATAACTTAAAAAAGGATTCAAAAATGTCTATAAAAGATCACTTCGAAGAATGGTGGATTGCTTCGGAGTTTCAAGTATCAAAAAACCAAATAATAGCTATCGTAATTCTCGCATCAATTATCGGTGGAAGCTGGCTGATTACTTATTTAAAGCAAACGAACACAGTTGTACCAGTTAAAGTAAAGGAACAAACGGCTAAGCCAAAAAATATTGCTAATAAGATGTTGGTGCACGTGGGTGGCGCGGTAAAAAGTCCCGATGTATATGAATTAAAACAAGGGCAAAGAGCAATTGATGCGATTAAGATGGCTGGTGGTTTTACAAAAGATGCCGATAAGGACAGCTTGAATTTAGCGGCGGTACTAAAAGATTCTCAAAAAGTTTTGGTGCTTTCAAAAAACAAA
>JAUUWJ010000203.1 GCA_030589175.1 Actinomycetes bacterium | reverse complement strand
ATTATACATGTATTTTATTTTTATTTTTTTTATGTTTTTGAGTTTTTTCTTTCTAATCTCTTTGAGTTTGTTCTTGTTCATCTCTTTGAGATTCTTCTTGCTCATCGCTTTGAGATTCTTCTTGCTCATCGCTTTGAGATTCATCTTGCTCATCGCTTTGAGTTTCTACTTGTTCATCGCTTTGAGATTCTTCTTGCTCGTCGCCGTTGGGCCTATTATCTTCATTCAAATTACTCACCTCCTAAACTAAATAAAAAATATTAAATATATTAGCAATAGAAATGTGCCTAGGGAAAAACTAATAAACTCTATGTTATCAAGAAAAGAGCAACACTATCAATACCAAGAGTTTTCTTTTCACTTTTGCATTCACTCATTTATAAACTCTCACATATCTCCTGCTTACAATAGCTTTTAGTAAATACTAAAAACTAACAAAAAACCGCCTAATGCAACTTCTAATCAGAGGGTCGCCCCGATGTTATTATTACTAATCGCTTGCTAACAAGCGGTATCTAACTAATCTTCGGCTTAAAGCGGATTTTGTAGGTTTCTTCGGCTAGCCCAATGAAGAACCAAATGAGGGCGCCAAATAGCAGGTACGGTAGTACCTGAGCATTACTAATCCAGGAAATACCGGGCATTGAAAACGTTAATTTGTATAAATACTCACCTAAACTAATTGTTAAAATAACCATAATAAATTGAGCAATAGCTCCGCCTATGCTGCTCATCACAAGTTTCACTTTTTTGCCTTCCCATGAAACCGCCAGGCCGATAAAAAAGCCGGGCAATAAATAAAAAGAGATGAGATGAAACAGAAAACCGGCTTGTCCGCCTAATTTCAAGAATTTGAGTGTTTCGAGAAGAAAAATTGCTATCATGCTCAATGAAAAGCCTTTAATGAAAGCTTTAAAAGACTTATAGATAAGTCCCGCTGTGCTTCCGGTGAGAATGAATAGAAAGTAATAGTTGAACATAGACAAATAAGGAAATAATTTATCGGAAACGGTATCGGCATAATTGGCAATTATTATAGGTATCCAAATTCCGGCTATGCCTACGGAAAAGCCTAGGAGAGTTTTTCGTCCGATTTCTTTTACACTGAAACCTTCGTTCATTATTGTAAATGTAGTGTTAATTGAAGTTTAACAGTGGGCAGATTACATTACTATATTGGCTGCTATTTTATCCTTATAGAAGCTTTAGCAATGCTTTGTTGAGAATTACCGGCTTGGTCGGTGGCATAGACTAGATATCGATATACACCGGGTTTCTTGGTTTTGAATCTGTAAGTTCGCCAACTATTTATAGAAGTACTTCCGTAACGCGGTCTTTTTATTGTCTTATAGTAATAAATATTTATTTTTTTATAAGCACGTTTGTACTTAGCTGCATTTTTCTTATAGCGTTTTCTTAACCTGAGGTTTCGAGTATTATAATACTTTTTCTTATATGCTTCATAGAGTTTTTTGTACCGTGCTTTCCTTTTAGCTCTTGATTTGGATTTAAATCTTCGTTGTATCAATAATCGGACAATTGCTTTGTTTCCGGTATAAAGATCTCTAACTTTCCATTTAAGATTTACTATGGCTATTTGTTTTAAAGCAAGCCTATATTTTCTATAGTATCTTTTAGCCAGTTTTTTATAGCGCTTGCGTAGTTTCTTATTTTTTGTTTTCGCTTTTATCTTGTAGCTTTTAGATAGTTTTAGATATTTGGAAACACTTTTTTTGCTTGGTCTTTTAGCACTGGTTTTTTTAGCATAAGTTTTTGGCTTCGAAGTATCTATCTTGATCTTAAAATGCGAAGTAGAGCCCCAATTTTTTCTTACTGAGTTATCTGCTGCTCTTACGTGTAAATACCAAGTACCGTTTGCAATATTAGAGTAACTAGTCGAATTAGCAAATCCATCGACAATTAAGTCAGGCTGGGTAGTTGCATTTTTATCTAAGGTATAACTGTAAGCGTAAATACCTAGAGTATCTGCAGCACTCCAGGTAAATATTGGATTGTTGTTGTTGTAATAAGTTGCATTTGATGGGTGAGTCAAGCTGCTTACCGCTGGAATTGATGGCGCAATGGTGTCAACTACATTTAGATTAAAAGACCCATTTATCTCACCTGCTAAATCAGAAACATTTACTGTTTGAAGCGACTCGGAATAAAAAGTGGTAGAAAATACTTTTTTGCCACCGATCCATCTGCTTCTATCATCTGTTGGCAAAGCCGCTTTATTATCAGTCGATGAAAATACTAAAGGTCCATTGTAATCGGTTTTTAGATTGCCATAGGTATCGAAAGCCCTCACGCTAAAATTTACACTCCGGCCTACGTTGACTTGGCTTGCCGTGTAAAATTCGTAATCAAATGAAAGAAGAACTGCCGGACTAACTGTAACTTTAATAATATTGCTTACTCCGCCACTCGACGCTCTT
>JAUUWJ010000170.1 GCA_030589175.1 Actinomycetes bacterium | reverse complement strand
ACTCATCATAATTTTCTTATGCAATTATATACGAAGGGTTAGTTTTACAAAAAGAAATTTGTTTAGAGAATTATAATTCGAAGCTCGGAGTTCGTGATTCGTATTTCGTAATTCGTGAGTATTAATTTTTAATTTTTAATTGATTTTACTTTCAGCTATTATCTTTCCTACTATTTGCCACTAATGTCCAAATTCCGGCAATAATAGCTATTGCTCCCAGGACAAAACTGCCAATTAGAAGATAGGAAGGCCTTGCGTCTCTGTTTGACTCAGGGTCTCCGGGGAGTGTTTTATCTTTTATTTCCCGCTCATTGGTAAAACCATCGCCGTCAGAATCTTTTTTAGCAATTTTCTTAAATTGACGGCCGTTGCTTGCCCAATCCTGGCCAAAGCTGTTTAATGAGCCTCCGCCGCCCCTATTTGTGTGACAAGATAGACAGCTTTCCAAAGGCTGGAGTTGTACTTGGTACGATGGCCTTGCTTGAGCAGCCGCGGAAACAATAAATAGGCTTGCAATGGCAATAGACAGTATTATTATTTGCTTCGAAAGTTTCTTCAATCTTTACTCCTGAAAACGTAACTTATACTATTTTAAATCTAAACTCTCTATGATTTCATCTAATTTGGCAACAAAATCTTTATCGGCGTCATATGGAGAAAGTCCGCTTAAATCCGATTCTTGTATTTTTGGACTGCTTGGCAGAGTACCTATTAACTTAAGTCCGCTAAGAGAATCGACTAAATTCTTTGCATCCAAACCGGGACTTGCTTTATTAATGACTACATAAATATTTTCGATTCCGATATCGGCAGCTAATTTCTTTATGGTCTTAGCCGTTTGCACACTTCTAAGTCCCGGTTCAATAACGATAATAAATGCGTCAACCGCCTCAGCAGTAGCTCGTCCCAAGTGCTCAATTCCGGCTTCCATGTCCATTATGACTACTTCATCCCGGGCAATTACCAAGTGTTTTACAAGTTGTCTTATTAGAGCGCTTTCCGGACAGATGCAACCAACTCCGCCTTTCTCCACCGCACCCATCACTAAAAGTTTGATTGAATCCTTATTTAGAGAATATTTGTCGGGAATATCATCGACTTTCGGATTCATCGAAAAAAAGCTTCCACTCTGACCGGGCTCTGCTCCCGTTCTCTCTTTGATTAAATCTTTTAGCGAGGCTATCGGTTCTATTTTTTCAACCTCATCTTCTGAAAAGCCGATAGCCGAAGCCAGATTAGCATCCGGATCGGCATCAACTGCCAAAACTTTTTTTCCTTTTTCGGCGAGAAGTCTGGCTAAAACCCCTGCTAAAGTAGTCTTGCCGACTCCGCCTTTTCCGGTAATTGCAATTTTCATAAAAATCCCGTGATTCGTGGTTCGTGATCCGTATTTCGTGAGTATAAGATAGCAGATAATAGATTACAGATGCCAGAAGTTAAGAAGCAGTCGGCGTTTTTGTATTTAAGATAAAGAATAATGCTAATTGACCTTTGGTCGTTCGCCTAACTCGGCTCTCTCGATAATGGTGGGGACAGCTTCTTCCCACTCAATAGCCATGATGTGAACACCGGCAATGCCTTGAATCTTCCTAACTTCTTTGATGATATCGACACATACTTTAATGCCTTCATCCTTAGGATCTTTGGCTTTTTCCATGCGCTTTATCACTTTATCCGGAACATCCATGCCGGGCACAAATTTCTTCATATATTTAGCCATGCCGGCTGACTTTAGAGGAGCAACGCCGGCTAAAATAAAGGCCTTTTTGTGGCCCCCAAGCTTTCGAACTTCAGCCATCCATTTTTTGAATTTTTCAACATTATAAATAATCTGAGTTTGGAAGAAGTCAGCACCGGCTTCTATCTTTTTCATCAAGCGTAAAGCCCTGTATTCAAACGGATCGGCAAAAGGATTCTCCACCGCTCCAATAAAGAACTTCGGAGCAACTTCAATTTCCTCGCCATTTAAGAATTGCTTTTTATCGCGCATATTTCTTACCATCTGTACAAGTTGAATGGAATCCATATCAAAAACATTTTTCGATTCCGGGTGGTTGCCGAATTTTTGATGGTCACCGGTAAGACACAGTAAATTCTTCAAGCCAAGCCCCCAGGCTCCCAGTAAATCGCTTTGAATGCCGATACGGTTCCTGTCCCGGCAAGTCATCTGGACAATGGGTTCGAGTCCTTTATCCTTAATAAGATTAGATGCCGCAATCGAACTCATTCTGACAATTGCCGTTTGGCAATCGGTGATGTTAACAGCGTCGGCTTCTCCTTTAAGTATTGCCGCTTTATCCAGCACTACCTTAGCATCCGCTCCCTTTGGCGGTCCAAGTTCTGCCGTTACGGCAAACTCACCTGAATTAAGTACTTTTTCCAAATTAGAACCGGAATGAAGCTTTTTCTTAGCCATCACTCTCACCTTTACCTAACAGCAAATCTTCCCTGATCATCTGCCTTTGGCCGCCGTCGCGTGCGTAAGACCAGTTTTTTGGCTTAGAAATCCATTTTAAGCTATCTACTTTTCCTCTTTTCTTCAAGCGCTCATATATAAGTTGCCAGGCACAATCAATATCGCTACTGACTTCACATTTCCCATCAGAATTACCGCCGCAAGGCCCGTTAAGTAAACTTTTTGCACACCTGGCGATGGGACACACGCCGGCTGTAAAGTGAAGAATGCAACTGCCGCAACCAGCACAGTTTTCATACCAAAAACCTTGCTCTTTCGGCGGCCCCATAAAGGTTGTATTTAGGCCCGGGTAGATATTTGCTTCAGGAAACTCTTCAGCCAAAACTTGAACACCAACACCACAAGCAATAGAAACTACTGAATCACTTTTCTTTACTTTATCTTTAAGTTCTGAAGCAAATTCCTTTTCACATTGCCTTTTCGGTGTAGCTTTCATCACTTCAATTTGTTCGC
>JAUUWJ010000194.1 GCA_030589175.1 Actinomycetes bacterium | reverse complement strand
TGTGGAAAATTTACAATCAAAAATTACTTGCAGGAACAATATCCTCTTTTAGATGAGATTGCCATTATCGACGGCGACTCAAAGGACAGGACAGTTGAAATTGCAAAAGAACAAGGTGTAGCCGTATTTTCAGAAAAAGAAGTTCTGGCGGATACCGGTGTTCAGTTGGGAAAAGGTGAGGCTCTTTGGAAAAGTATCGCCGCTTTAAAAGGAGATATTATAGCTTGGATCGACACCGATATTAGAAATATTGACCCTCACTTTGTGTACGGCATTATTGGCCCGCTTCTAAAATATCCAAAACTGCAATTTAGTAAAGCATACTACCGCCGGCCGATTAAAGTCGGGGAAACGCTTAAAAAAACCGGTGGCGGCCGGGTAACCGAGCTTGTGGTAAGGCCAATATTTAACTTATTCTACCCGGAGCTGGCCGCTTTTGCTCAACCTTTATCGGGAGAGTATGCAGGAAGACGCTCTCTTTTGGAAACAATTCCTTTCTATACCGGCTATGCCGTTGAAACCGGCCTAGTTGTTGAAATATGGCGCCGCCTCGGCCTTGAAGCTATGGCCCAAGTCGACTTAGACGAGCGAATACATGAAAATCAATCAACCCTGGCCCTGGGTAAAATGTCATTTGAAATCATCCAAGCTATTTTCGAACTATTACAAGAAGACGGCAAACTAACGTTGGGAACCGATATAAATCAAATCTTTCAGCTTGTAGGATGCAGTGACGGCAAGTGTGAAATTGAAGCAAAGAAAGTCGAAGTCGTAAAACGTATCCCTATGATTGAAATTGAAGAATATCAAAAAATAAAAAGAAAGACGAATCATTAGCCAAATGAATCTTAAACCGTATTACATCCATTACAACAAACCTAAAATTGCCAGAATCTTGAGCAATGTAAACACCGTGTACACTGACGTCGACGGAACCCTTCTTGGGCCTGACGGCTCGCTTTTTAACACGACAAAAGGAAGACCGAGCTTGTACCCCGCTAAAGCCCTTGTTGAATTAAGACAGCAAGACATTGACGTAATTATGATCTCCGGACGAAGCCGCCGCCAACTTTTCGGCGATGCTCGGATACTCGGGCTGCGCGATTATATTGCCGAGCTAGGTTGCCAAATCGTGCATGACTTAGGAAAAAAGGTATATGTAAACGCTCCTAAAGTAAAGATTAATAAAGGCAATCTTCACAACATGATTGAGAAAAGTAAAGCGCCTCAACTGCTTCTTGACAATTATAAAGGCCATCTTGAATATCACACACCCTGGTCAGAAGGCAGAGAATGCACTCATGTATTCAGAGGTTTAATAGACGTAAATGAAGTAAGCGGTTTCTTGGAAAAGAACGGTTTTGATTGGCTTCAGATTATTGATAACGGCATTATTGGCAGAAGAGGTTCCCTGAAAAAAGACCTTGTCGAAATTCATGCCTATCACCTGCTTCCTAAGGAAGCCGGAAAAGATAGTGGACTAAAACGCGACTTAGAACTAAGAGGCTCAAAAAAGAGCGAAGCAATTGCCATCGGTGATTCCTTTTCAGATTTAAGGCTGGCCAGCAAAGTAAGCGCCCTGTTTTTAGTCGCTAACGCTTTTTCAGAGCATAGCGATGAACTTTATGAAGAGATGCAAGAAACGGAAAATGTTTTCATTACACCACTTTCCATGAACTTGGGTTTTGCCCAGGTAGCTTTCGAACTACTAAAAGCCAGGCCGGAGATCGACAGCTAGTTACTATTTAAGGTCTTTTGCCCTCTTACGAATGTTTTTAGCTGTCAGCTCATCAATAATATAGGTTAATTTTTTAGTTGAGCTCTTTAAATAGTATTCTTTCTTGCCCTTGGATTTAAGATTGAGTTTTGCCAGTTGTTTACTTTTCTTTCCATTGACAGTTATTGTTTCACTTCCGCCAAAATCAATATCTTTTTTGGGAGAAACAATGTTACTTGCCGAGAGCATACTCAGTGAGCCAAGCAAGGTTTCGACTTTGTCATTATCCGCTTTCTCTTTTGAGCCTTCTTCGTCTAAGTACCATTGAGCTTTCTTTTTACTCAGTTCAAAAGACTCATCTTCATAACTAAAGGATATCTTTTCAATATCGTCCTGGTTTAAGCTAAGGACTTCTTTGTCGTACCAACCATCGATTTCTTTGGCAAAAACCGTCCCGAGATTGCCACTAGCCACGTAGGCCTTGCTTTTCTTGGGAAGCTTAACATAGAAACTGTTGCCATCAATTCCGGCCTTACCGATTATGAAGCTAATTTTTTTCTCTTTAGTATGAAAAGTTACAAGCCTGCCATTTTCATCATCGACTTCAAGAGATACCAGCTTACTTTTTTTGGTCGCCGCTAACTCGGAAATACTGGCGTCTTTTAGCCCATCAAATAGGCTATCTATTTCCGTACTGCTAACCTCTATCCCGTTAAGTTGCCATTTTGAGTTTTTCTTTACTAATGCGTAATCGGTTTTGGTGCTCTTTACAGATATTTTTTGCGTATTCTTTTTGGTTATTTTTTTAAAGTTAAAACCTTTGGGCTTGAGAGGTTCAAAACTGCGATTTTGCTGCCAGCGCATGAAGCCGTATAGA
>JAUUWJ010000020.1 GCA_030589175.1 Actinomycetes bacterium | reverse complement strand
CCTATACTGCAATGTTTAAAGCCATTAAGAACAGTAACACAGATGACACGGTTGTATCAATTAAGTATTTGGAGCCTTTGGAAAAAGTTGCCCAAGGTGATTCAAATACGATAATTCTTCCATACAACACTAAATCTGATCTGAGCGTATTCTCAGGTATTGGCCAAGCTCTGGGAATCAACAACAAAGGAAAGAAAGCTAAGAAAATTAGCACTAAGCCTTCAAAGAACTAGATCAAGAGGGCTTATTGAAAACATTGTTTGAAAAGAACTTCCGAAAATAGGAAGTTCTTTTCTATTCTCATTAGAAGTTTTTTTCTATATACTGCTCGGCATTATAAAGTGCAGCAGCGCCTTCGCCTACGGCAGTAGCTACTTGCCTTAAAACTTTAGAGCGGCAATCACCGGCCGCATACACACCTTTAACCGAAGTTTGTAACTCGGCATCAGTTAGTAAAAAACCTTGATCATCTTTTTCAGCTTCAATAAATTCGTTTCTGGAGATAACACCTACGAAAATAAAAACGCCGTCAACTTTAAGCTCGCTCTTCTCATTCGTCTTAACATTCTTTATCTTTATCGCTTTAACTTTTTGCTCGCCTGCTATTTCTTCCGGTACGGTATTCAAAACAAGTTCAACATTCTCTCGCTCTCTCAGTTTATCTTCGTTTATCTTCTCGCCCCGAAATTTATCTCTTCTGTGTATCAGATAAAGCTTGGAGACAATTTTCGACAAGTACACACCTTCCTTTAAAGCTCTATCGCCGCCGCCTATTGATGCAATAACCTTTTCCTTAAAAAACGGCCCATCACAGGTTGCACAATAAGAAACGCCTCTGCCGGAGAATTCTTCCTCCCCTTTTATCTTAAGACGCCGCGGTTTTGCTCCGGTAGCAATTATTACCGCTTTCGACCTGAGAACTCCCTCATTTGTTTGTAAAACTTTTACGGATTCCTCAATACTTATATTTTGAACTTCCTTGTTTTCAATATTAAGGCTAAAACTTAAAGCGTGCTCTTTCATCTTGTTAGCAAGCTCCATTCCGGAAATTCCTTTAATTCCCGGATAGTTATCAATCAAAGGAGCCTCGTTTACTTGGCCTCCGGCAATTTCTTTTTCCAGCAGAGTAGTTTTTAGCCCGGCTCTTTGAGCATATATCCCAGCGGTAAGGCCGGCCGGCCCCCCTCCGATTATGACAACGTCGTACAGATCATTTCCCATAGCTTATTTAGAATATCAAGAAGAGTACTTAGTTAAAAGAGGTTTGCTTATGAAGCTTTGGCTTTTTTAATAGCTTCTTCTAATGATTTTGAGTCAAACCCGACAATCTTCTGGCCATCTATTACAGTAACCGGAACCCCGAGTTGGCCGGTTATCTTTACCATTCTCTGTCTGGCCACTTCATCATAAGCGACGTCGTATTCGACATAATCAATTTCTTCTTTGTCCAAAAGCTCCTTGACCATAGTGCAATATGGACAAGTCGGCGTTGTATAGATTTGTGCTTTCATAATAAGTGCAGTTACCCCAATATCTTCTTTCTAACCTTTGAAATTCTCGAATAGTTTCTCGCCCGATGGGAAAATAACTTGAAAAATCTGATGGGTGATAAAAGATGCCAGCTAAAATAACTAAGAAAATGCAAAATTTCATAAAAGATCAGAAAAACCTGGCCTTTATGGCAACATGTGACAGCAAAGGCATGCCGAATATCGCACCAAAAGCGCTGCTCTACGTAGGGGAGAGCAATTTGTTTTATGGCGATCTTTACGTAGACCGCACAGCTGCAAATATCCGAGATAATAATGCTGTTTCTGTTTCGGTGATAAATCCGTCCAGTTGTAACGGCTACCAATTCAAAGGACGAGCGAAAATCGCAACAAAAGGAGAGGTATTCGACATGGCTAGAAAATCATTTGAAGAGTTTGGTTTTGACGAGCCCGTTCACGTAGTACAGGTCGAAATAGAGGAAATCTTCTTTTTCGAGCAAGGACCGGAAATGAAGATGGAGGCCGCCTAGATATGGCTGAAGAGCTGCAATATGTTGCCATCCAACCTTATAGTAGAGATCCTCAGTTTTTTACATTAGCCGAGTGGCGGATGAAAGACATTCTGGAAAATCATTATAAAACGATTGAAAAACACGCTGAAAAACTGGATATAGAAACTGTTTATAGTATCGGAATGGCAAATACGGATTACGTTCAAATCATACGCTTTAAGCCCCAAGAAGCTATTCTTTTTCACGAATTTATGAATGACATTTCCAAAATTAACGCTCCGTTTCTGCAGGTAAAAGAAACGATTATCGGTATCGGAGGAATGAAAGAATATCCGGCGACTTTTGGCGTGAAAAAGGTAGAAGACGAAATCCATCCTGACATAAGAGAAAAGTTCGAAAAGAAAGGCAACATGTTTGTAATCAAAGAAGAAGTCACGAGAGAAGATATGAAAAAAGAGGAACAGTTTTTAAATGAAAAAGGATACGCCGGAAAAGTTTACGAATATCCACTCGATAAATACGGCCTCAAAGCTTTCAGTAGATTTATTAAGCCGACCAAAAGACGCTTTGCCGGCCAAAAAAGGCTGATGTCAGTACTTTATTTAAGCTATACCGGAGGCTGGTGGGTGCTACGCGATCATGAGCGTGATCAAATCAAAATTGAGCAAGAAGTTCTCCTGAAAAAGTTCAACAAGTACATCGACAGAAACACTATACAATTGTTAGGAATGTCCGAGCCGCAATTTGCAGTGACATTTGAATATCCTTTTGAAAATGCCCACTACTATAATCAGCTGCTGGCCGACAGAATGAGAATTGATGCACCTTATCTAGAGATAAAGCAAGCTTTTACTGGAATCGCCGGTATAGGAGACTACTGGCTTGAGCAGTTAAAAGACGTGTCTATTAAAGAAGTGCCAATGGGCAAAGTTTCAAGTTCCAGGTGGGGAATCAAAAGTTGATTAGACATAAACTTCAAAGTGAAAACTTAAAATCCGTGATTCGTATATCGTATTTCGTGGTTCGTGAAAAATCAAAAGCAATCATTTTAGAATAACTTCACGATTTACGAACTACGAACGCCGAATTACGATTTTTAATTGATTTAATTTACTGTTCTTCTTGCTCAATCTTAATCCACCAATTAACATTGTGAGCGATAATATCAAGGTACAAGTCTCCGGATTCATTAACCAATGTAGTGCCGGAATCTTTTGTATTTGTCCTTACAAGCTCATGTTCGTGTATTTCTTCTCCGTGATGGCGAAGTGTCGCCTTGAACATCATGGGACGCTTGCCTGAAACATGCCACAGAAATCGGAATCTCTCTTTGTAAATCTCAAAAGACTCTGATTTTGCAGAGCTCATACCCGAGAAAGAAGCCACTTCAAACCAACCCGGTTCGGGATCAGGTTTCGGCGCCATATGCTTTGGATTATGAGCTTTTTTGGATTTTGAAAACATTCTTCTTTTAAACACTATTTTTTCATTTCCAATTAAGGTTTCTCGAAACTCTGCTTAAAAATTAAGAATTAAAGAACTAGCCAGTGACTGTTAACCAAAACTTAGTGCAAATGGTAAAATGTAATCATATAAAAGTGGGGCCAGATGAATAAGAAAGTAATAATCACTCTTACAATAGTAGGCCTTCTAGGCTCAGCCATATTAGTAGGTGTCACAGCGGTATTCTACCTAAGCCAAAACAATAGCCGCCAAGAAATCAAGCGCCTAAAAACCGAAAACAAAGAGATTAAAGAAAACATAAAAGAACTCGAAGACGAAAAACCGAAGGAAGATGGGAAGAGTGCTGAAGAGTCAAAGAAATCGACTGATAATAGTTCATCAAAAGATTCAACTTCTTCGAAAAAATCAACTACAAGTAAATCTTCCACAGACAGCGAAAAAGAAGCTATCAAGAAATTAGTCATAAGTGCCGGACAGACCGAACTCGGACACTCCATAGTTTCCAATGTTGAAGATATAAGATACAAGGACAACTGGGCAACCGCCTGGACCGTACCTACCTACGACTCTGATGAAGGATATCTGTCTGTTTTGCAGAAGAAGGACGGTCAATGGACAATAATAGATGCCGGAACCGGCTTTGAGCATTCCGATTATCCTGACTCTCCTAAAGAAATCTGGCCCTAGTAGAATCAACTAATAATTAAAGGTTAAGAATTAAGGAAAAAGCCTTGAACTAATTAACTTTCCAATTTCGGGTTAGAAGTTTGCTTGCCCCGCGAACGGCGGGGAAGTTTGAATTCCTTCACCGTGGCCTACCGCTTCATTATGTCCTTACACCAGAAAATTAGATAGAATTAAGAAGAACTTTTGACCGTAATAAAATGCGTAAATTATTAGCCTGGGCGATTGTCTTAATTATTCTTATATCTTTCTTTGCCTTTAGCAGCTTCTTTTCCGGTGAGAAAAAAGAAGGACAAGAGGCAAAAGACACTTCCAGTCTCCCGATTTCTAAGGGCTCAACGTATTACGTCTCACCTGATGGAAGCAATTCAAATCCCGGTACGCTAAAAAACCCCTGGGCTAAGCCTTCATATGGAGCAAAACGATTGAAACCGGGAAACACTCTTATAATAAGAGGAGGACGCTATCTTTTAAGCGATTTTGAAGAAGATGTTATAAGACCTGCTTCCGGAACATCAAAAGCTTGGATAACTATCAAAGGTGAAGACGGTAAACAGCCGACTCTTTTAGGAAAAAATAATCTTCTGACAGCCATAGACCTTTCAGGCAAACATCACTTAAGGATTGAGAACCTAGAGATTACTAATGATAAAGGAGCATCTTTTCGAGACGGCATCGAAGCAACCGGCAGCAAAGCAAATCATTTGATTCTTAAGGATCTCAACGTCCACCATGTGGATGAATTCGGCGTTAACTTGGCTGATGTTAATGACCTCAAAATAATTAACAGTAAGATAACGTATTGTGGCTTTGGAGCGGTAGGCGGACCGGAAGGGAAAGATGGAGGGTGGACCAACATCCTGATAAAAGGAAGCAACTTGTCTTATAGCGGGCATTATTACCAGGGCAAAGGCGGCCCAAGTGCTTATGACCGCCCGGATGGTTTCGGAATAGAGCCCTCTAACGGTCCTATTGAAATAGCAAATACGATTGCCGAGCACAACAGAGGTGATGGCATTGATTCAAAATCCAAAAATACCTATATCCATCATAGCATTGTGGCAAATAACTTTGCCGACGGTATTAAACTCTGGGGAACGGGAAGCAAGGTAGAAAACACCTTGATATATGGCAGAGGAGATAACGATAGCCAAACTACCCCCTGGTCTTCAATAGTTATCGGCACGGAAGATAAAGATGCCGATTTTCAAATAATAAACACTACGGTAGACGATCTACTCGGAGGAAACTATATTATGCACGTCCAATACGATAACCTTGATACGCCAATAAATTTGACCATAAGAAATTCTATTTTCAGTGCCCGGGGCGAGCGCTCTCCTGTTTTTCTAGCAGATTCAGTAAACCTAACTATGCAAAACAACCTCTTCTTTATGCCGAAAAGCGAAAATGTCTTAGTATATGGCAATAAAAATTTCACATCTTCGCAAATCTTAAAGCTAAAATCGGCAAACAAGTACGGTAATCCTTTGTTCGTAAAACCATCTTCCGGAAAGAAGGGAGATTATCATCTTAAAAGTAAAAGTCCGGCTATTGATGTCGGTTCATCAAAAGCTCCCTCTGATGACTTGGATGGGAACAAACGCCCAAAGGGAGAACGCTTTGATATCGGAGCCTATGAAAAGTAATCAAGTGTTTACTGAAAATCTTGACGTGGGTTTCTTTGTCTTAAGATTGAAGACGTGATTGAAAACCGTTCCCTGGTATCAAAACTATGTGTTACTAACTTGCTTCTTCTTGCTCGGTGTTCTTCTTTGTTGCCCGACCGGTCGTATTTTTCAAATGAGGATGACTAAACGTAAATTCCTTTTTTGATACGATCTTTATACATACATCGACAACTCTGGGATCGTAATAAATCCCTTTTTTCTTTTCGATTTCTTTAATTGCTTCTTTTATCCCCAAAGAAGCCCTGTGGGGCCGGTTAGAACAAATAGCTTCTACTGTATCAGCTACAGCTAGGATTTTAGCTTCAAGCATAATGTCTTTGTCAATAAGACGTTTCGGATAGCCCGAGCCGTCCAATCTTTCATGATGCTGGTAAACTATTTTAGCGACCGGCCACGGAAAGTCTATTGTTTTTAATATATCCCGGCCAACCGTTGGATGAAGCTTTACCAGCTCGAATTCAACTTTGGTCAAATTACCTGGTTTGGTCAATATTTCAGTAGGCACATTCATCATACCTACATCGTGAACAATGCCGCTTACCCGAATGCCTTCTATTTGATCTTTAGATAACCCCATTTCTGTAGCAATGGCGCATGCTAAATGAGAGACACGATCCTGATGACCTGCAGCATGAGGAACTTTTTTTTCAGCTAAAGAAGCTAAAGCAGTCAGCGCATCCCATAAATTTGTTCTCAGTTTGCTAACACTTGATTTAAGTTCCTTTTCGCCTGCTTTGTGCTCCGTTATGTCCCTCGATATCCTTAGAACACTTTCAATCTTACCATCTTCATCTTTTATCGGAGAGACGGTACTCTCGAACCATCTCATACCTCTTTTTGTTCTACCTTTATGTTGAAACCTTACTGTAGTCCCATCTTTTGCTTTTACAAGCGCTTTAAGTAACACGTTCTTATAAACCGGTTCGACTAGCTTCCTGCAATTCAGTTTTTTCACTTGTACAAGTGTTAGATCATTTTGCCTTAAACCTGCCGGATTCATATATATAAAATTGCCTTTAAGATCAAGGTGACATATTGAGTCTGAAGAACTTTCTACAAGTGTGCGATAACGGCACTCACTGTCGTTAAGACGAGCCGCTTTCTTTTCGAGAAGTTTTAAAACATAATTAATCCAGTTACCATAGAAAACACCAACCATTATACCAATGAGTGCAAAAATAATAGACCAAGGAAGCATTTTAAGGCTAAAAGCCAAAGGGAAGCTGTTTTTTATTTGCGATAGGCTGCCGTGGATATGAAATAGGTTCTGCTGGTCATGGTGGTGCATGAGACCAGTCATCATCATGCCAATTGGGTGAATAACCAAGTAACCTATAAGCCCGCCTAAAACAGCATGACTCAACACCGTGTGTCTATTGCCAAAAATCTTTAGCTTTTCGAAGAAGGTCTTTATATAGTTGCTCATCTAATTACTATATTTATCGGTTGATATATAGAAGAACTTAACGGGAAATTTTTATTTTATTAGTCTAGTTCGGGACTCAAAACCCGAACACAGCACTCTCATAATTGTAGATTGGGGTCTAAAGATTGAAGATTGATTGGAACAGAGGGTTTTCTGCTATCGGAAACTATGCGTGGCTAACTTGCTTCCTGCTTGGTGTGCTTATTTATTACATTTGGACCGGTTGCTTTTTTAAATGAGGACGACTAATAAGTTTTATCCAGCATAGGTTTTTTCGAAACCCGAGCCCCTTGTCAATTACAGCTTCCTGCTGCCGGGCACTCTTTTGTAGAACAAGTCGAGTTTTTTTCTTTCTTATCCGATTTTGTATCAGTTTTTTTTGCCGCTTCTTTAACTTTCTCTTTCGGCTTCTTGTGCTTATTTTTATAATCAGTTGTGTAAAAGCCGCTGCCCTTATATATTACTCCTACCGGATGAAAGACACGGGCAAGTTCTCCTCCGCACTGAGGACACTTACTCAAAGCTTTATCATTTACTTTTTGAAATTCTTCAAAACTATCTTTACAACTTTTACATTTGTATTCATACGTTGGCATAAAAATCACCTAGCCTTTAATTATACTGCTAAAGGGGTAGTTTTGGCAACTAAGTGAGTGAAAACACTGAAAGTAGAAGCTTACTTTTTCTTCATTTCGGCAAATACTTTGTCGGCATAGCTTCGATTTAAATGGACTACACTTCCTCCGCCTCCGCCGCCGGAGCCGCCTTGAAGAACAACATTTTTTATTTTATCGGGATCAGTTTGAAACACTATACGCATAAGGGTAAATAATTCTTTGCTGCTTAAATCAGTCTCTACTCTTTTAATTATCACCGGCACAAGCTGCAAAAGCTGACCCATATCTTGCCCTCTATTTTGCTCTTGCTTAAGAGCGGCAATAGCTAATTTCTGCTGGTTTGCTTGGCGGGAAAAGTCTCCACCGGCTATATGGCGGCTTCTGGCAACAGCCAAAGCTTCCCCTCCTTTTAATACTTTAGTCCCGGCCGAAAAATTTGCTCCGGCCATTCTATCATGAAGGCCTTTTTCAAACGTAAATTTTACGCCGCCAAGAGAATTAACTAGCCCCGTGAATCCGGGAAAAGAGACAACCATATAATAATCAATTTTCAATCCGCTATAATTCTCAACCGTTTTAACAGTTTTTTCCGGCCCGCCCGTAGCTAAAGCAGAATTTATCTTTCTTCTGCCGCCCCCGGCAATTTGGACATAGGAATCGCGAGGGAAGGAAACAATATTGGCACTTTTATCCGGATTAAGCTGAACTAGCATGTTTCCGTCAGAGCGGCTGCCGCCTATATTTGAATTTCTGCTATCACTTCCCAGTACTAAAATTCTGACCGGCTTCTCCCTCTCGATAGTTACAGCTTCACTTGTTTTATTAAGCACTATGGCTTTTTCCTCTTTTTCTCCAGTGAAAAATAGGAAGTATGAAGCAACACCAGAAGCAACTACTATAACTGCTACTAC
>JAUUWJ010000123.1 GCA_030589175.1 Actinomycetes bacterium | reverse complement strand
TCTTTTTCTCAAAATCATAATAGAAACCGTGTTCAATAGGCGGGCCGATTCCTAACTTTACATCTCTGAATAAGCTCTTAACAGCTTGAGCCATTATATGAGAAGTGCTATGCCAGTAGATTTTTTTGCCTATGTCGTCATTGTGAAATGTTATTATGCCCACTGAGGATTTATCCGGCACCTTCTTCTTAAGATCCACCAATTTTCCATCAGTGCGAGCAGCTATAGCATCTTTTGCTAACCGTGGGCCAATATTCTCTGCAAGTTGAAAAAAGTCGGAGTTTTTTTCAATTTCGATTTGCGAATTATCGGGTAGCTTTACAGATATGTTTTTAGTCATTTAGTGCTTTGTCTATACGACTATTAAGTTCATCTTTTGACACGGAGCCATGGATAATATCTTTCTCTTTCCCGTATTTGAAAAGAATCATAGTCGGTATGCTCATTATCGAATATTTTGAAGCTGTAATGGGATTATCATCAACATTCAGTTTTCCGACTTTCATTTGATTTCGTCTCTCGGTAGCAATTTGATCAATCACAAGCTCTATCGCTATACATGGCCTGCACCAAGGAGCCCAGAAATCTACAAGTACCAACTGGTTTCCCTTAAGTACGTCATCTTCAAAATTTTTGTCTTCAAAAACCAAAGTATCCATAGCTTAATTATATAGAACTCATTTCATAAATACTACGAAAGCGAAATTTCGGGTTTTCGAGCGAGACAAGGAAAGCGAGCAAAAAGCCCGGAAGCGTAGCTAGTGCTACGTTGAGAACTTTTTGCGAAGCCTGACACTGTCGCAGCCGAAAAGACGTAATTGCAGCCGGAGTCATTTATGAGATGAGTTCTAATATTTTCTAGCCTTTGCTTCCCTTTATTTTCTTTTCAAAATTAAGATAAGGCGGCTTTTTGTTATTAGTATGACAATATGAGCAAAATTCTTGGTCATGACATTGCCAGCAAGGATATGCTCCTTTTTTCTTAACGTAAGCCATGCCGCCTTCTTTTGTAGCCCAGCTATCGGAAAGACTCGGCATTTCATCATAAAACTTTTTATGATGACACGGTACGCACAACGACTCACTACGTTGTTTTGGATGGCACCGTAAACAAGCGGTTTCATTGTTAGCGCCTATCTTTACGTGTTCATTTTTGGGCTTTTTCCAAGTATCCATTTTATGCGGCATATATATTTCGTTATGACATTTATTGCAAAACGAATCCCAGTCGTGACAGGTAAAGCAGAAATCCTTTCCTCTCTTTTTTGCTTCTCTACTATGAACCGCTCTTTCACTTGCTGAGCCCTTTCCTATGCCAGGTGCTTTTGCCGGCTTAAGCCACCTTGCTCCCGCGTCGAGATGAAATTGTGGTGCTTGGTTAGATTTTTCCTTTTCGTGACAAGTTTCGCAATCTTTTGGCGCTCCGGGATATTTGTGTGCTAAAGTAGCGACTTTTTCATTTAGGGGATGACAGCGTACGCATCCTTCCATTTTCATGTTGTTTTTATAAGATTTTCCCTTGTTATTTGCGCCTTTAGCTAAAAAGTTTTCTGCTCCTTCATGAGCAACTCTATTATGACAGGTGACGCAAAGTATTTTACGATCCAGATGCTTTGCATGATATTTGCTGCTACCTTCGCCGCCCATTTTTTTACTAAAACCGCTTTTCGGAGTAACACTTCGTTTTTCAATTGCATGGCATTGAAGACACACATCGTTATCTATATTTCCATCTTGACTTAAAGAACTATCGATATTCATCAAAGTTTGACTTTCAGTGCCAAAATGCTTCATTAAGTTTCGAACATTACTAATGTTTGAAATCATTAATGAAGGAATTGACTTTGCTCCGTGGCAGACATAGCAATCAATATTAGCATGAGAAGAGCGTTTCCAACTCTCAACTTGTGGCTTTAATTCATGACAACCGACGCAAAACCCGGAACTAGTAGTATAGGAAACACCGAAAGGAATTAATAAAAGAGCAACCAGGCCTACTATTCCTAGAATCAAGATTAACTTTGGTTGTAGAGTGAGTTTCTTCCTTTGATTGCTTACTATTTTCGAGCCTCCTCTAGTACTACATTAAAAAGTGTAACTTAAACCTAAGCATGAGGTCAACGAGCTAAAAACTCATTTTTGTACTAATAGCCGATTGCTATTTTTTAAAAAACGCGAATATGCCTTAATAAGCTGCATATATACTGTAGTTAATTTCTTAAATGTACTTATTGTTTAACTTAGAATATTAAGGTCATTAATGATTATTTTTGTAATAAATTTTTAAATTTTTCTTACAGCTCTTTGAAAAGCTGAATATTTTCAGGTTTACTATTACTCGATTTTCTAATTCTTAATATTCGACTACTTTCCATACAGCAAGTAATTTTCAACAATAGGGCCGTCCAGAATCCAATGTCTACTTTTAGGTGGGCGGTACTGGATTCCCCCTTCGGGGATAAACTTCTCATCCAACTAATTTAGACATTAGACATTTGATCTTGAATGTTTGACTTGATAATCGAATATCTAAAATCCAAAGTCTAATATCCAAAACAAGTGGGCGGTACTGGATTCCCCCTTCGGGGATAAACTTCTCATCCAACTATAAGCTTCAACAACCTCAGTGCTTTGCACTGATCTTGTTGAAGTGTGGGCGGTACTGGATTCGAACCAGTGACTTCTAGCTTGTCGAGCTAGCACTCTAACCAGCTGAGCTAACCGCCCGGGCGCATAGATACTCGGACATTATGCCGCCCGGTAAACCATGCTTCTACACAAACCTTAAAGCGTCTCGCCCGGCTGTCTAATATCCATTTAGCTTAGACGCTGGGAGCTAACCGCCCTGTCTGGAAATTAGATGTTAGACATTTGATTTTAGATATGATTGGACGGTTCTATTGAAAATAATTATCCAATTGACGTCCAATATCTAATGTCTAAAGTCCAATGCCCAAAAAGAGGCGCGGAGCGGACTTGCACCGCTGTACGAGGTTTTGTCCCGCAGATGCCAATCTTTGATTGAGCAGATGCGAGGATCCCGCTTGTCGCCTCTAACTTAAGAGGCGCGGACCGGACTTGCACCGGTGTACACGGTTTTGCAGACCGTTGCCTAACTCCTCGGCCACCGCGCCTAATTTCAATCTTGCGGGATCCACCCCACTGTAACATCTCGCTTCTGATCGTCTACATTGGCTGGCCAGACCTCTGCCTAACTCCTCGGCCACCGCGCCAAATCATAAACAATAAATTTGTTACTAGAAATATTTGCTAAACCATTTTATAAAATTATAAGACCTCTTGCATACTCTGGTCTCGTTATTTTAGATTCTTCTTTTTCGCCCACTCATCAAGCAATGAATAAGCTTCTTTTTTCGTTTTTATTTTATCGTCTAGCTTTGCATCTAAAAGCATATTGTAAGCTTTTCCGACTACCGGGCCCGGCTCTATCTTTAAATGCTTCATGATTTCATTTCCATCAATAGGTGGCCGAATTTTAGCAATTTCTTATTATTCATTCAGTTTATCGATTCGATTTTAAAGATATTTTATTAACTATAAATTACTTTGATCTTTTTCATAAAATATTTTCGTTCAATA
>JAUUWJ010000032.1 GCA_030589175.1 Actinomycetes bacterium | reverse complement strand
CTGACTTTCTGAACACGTTATCTGATCTCGACATTAAATCGGGATTGGGTGAAATGTGTCATTACTTTCCGGTTGCAGGTGAAGAAGATTTTAAACGATTTAAACAAGACTATCCTGCCGTCTTACAAGACAAAGAAGTGTTGAAGGGTTTAATTGCCAGAAGTCTGGAGATTAAAAAAAAATATATTGAAATCGATGAGTTTGATCAAAAAGAAAGACAGATTTTTAATTTTGGCCACTCATCTTAAAAGTATTTCAAGAAATCTTCTTTTCTTCTTCGCTTAAAAAAGAGCACAAGCAACATGCCACTGGCAAAACCGCCTATATGGGCCCACCAGGCTACACCTCCGGCAGGACTTCCCCCAATCGATGTTGTCCCGTTTACAATCTGTAATAAAAACCAGAGCCCTAAAAAAATCCAAGCCGGGACCTCAATGGCTTGAAAAAAGAACAACAGAAAAATAAGAGTTGCTATTTTAGCACGAGGATAAATAAGAAAATAGGCACCCAAAACTCCCGCAATCGCACCGCTGGCTCCAAGGCTAGGTATGGCTGATGTTGGATTAGCAAAAATATGAGCCATGCCGCTAAGTAAACCGACTAAGATGTAGAAAAAAAGATATCGGAAATGGCCCATGCTATCCTCAACGTTATCGCCAAAAATAAACAAAAAAAGCATGTTCCCGCCAATATGCAGCAAATTTGCGTGCATAAACATCGATGAAAATAGAGGAAATATCCTGTTCATGCTCAGCTCAGTTGAGCTTAAAAAACGTGTAGGTATAACGCCGTATTCTACAATAAATGAATTGAGGCCGGCGATTCCACCTAAGCCCATCTCATAAACAAAAACTATAACGTTAAGTATTATTAGAAGAGTGTTGACTATTGGAAAACTTTGGCGTTCAATGTTGTCTTTTAAAGGAATCATTGTTTAGTTATTGGTTGTTGGTTATTGGTTTATGTAATCTCATAATAAATTATTATGCTCACCTATTCTTCTCCCAAAATTAATAATATTAGACAATTTGCATGAGTAACTATCAATGAAGTTAGAACACTTAGTATTAAGCAAAGGAAAAATTCTTAAAATACATTTACAAACTTTTTTATTATTTTTCTCCGAATCACAAACCCTTAACTATGAACTTGTTACAAAAGTTCTTTAGCTGAAAAAATCGGCAAGTATTTAAAACCCTTGTCTTTTATAAGATCGGGGGCACCCTCTTCTCTGTCAACCAAAGCCGTAGTCACTATTACATTTGCCCCTGCTTCCTTAGCAGCTTGGGCGGCATCAATCAAAGAAGAGCCCGATGTAACAACATCATCGATAATGGCAACATTTTTGCCTTCAATCGAAGGTCCCTCAATTCTACGTCCGCGTCCGTGTTCTTTGACCTTTTTTCTAACTATAAAGGTATTAAGAGGGACTTCTTCAAGAGCACCTAAAACAGATACACCGCCTATTATGGGATCCGCGCCTAAGGTCGGTCCGCCTACGGCATTTAGCTCATAATTTTCTAAGAACTTGAGCAAAACTTTGGCAACTAGCAGACTTCCTTTTGACGATAGCGTCACCAGGCGGGCGTCAATATAATAATTGCTTTTCTTACCTGAAGATAAAGTTACTTCCTTGAAAAATAAAGCTTCCTTAAGTAATTTCTTAAGTTCATTTCGGTAATCATTTCTATTATTTTCTTCCGTTAGTTCTTTATCGTCTGGCATTTTCAAAAACCTTTCTTCTTACTTGTTTCACAAAATCAAAAACCCAATTTAAAATTTAGCTCTAAACTGTTAAGAGTAAGCGCAAATCTGCCGATATATTATATATGAGCCCGAGCTAGTCAAGCCACTCCGCCGAGAAGAACTCGGAACTTAATAAAAGGGCTAAACGCTCTCGGGCTTTTTTTCTACTTTAAATTAACCTTTAAAAAACTCTTAACTAGAATCCAGTATCTAGATAGAGTCCGGAGTCCGCTTTTACCCTACTCCCGTCCATTGTTTTAAATTAATTGCTTTTCGAGCATTGGCTTTTACTTCTTCTATTTTTTGCTCCGTGACAAGCTTTTCTTCTCGCCTTAAACCTGTTAGCTTAAAACCATGCTTTTTTGCAAGTGCATCCATTTCCTTAACCATTTCTACATTTATGCTCTTGCCGATCGTATAGTTTTCATAACGTTTTTCCAGGGTGAGAATAATAGTTTCTGCGATACACCCCTCGGCCTTGCCTGAAGGTAAGCCGATATCCACACCAAACTTGGCTTTTCCCGGGACATCAACAATCCCGCCATCAATAACTAAGACATCATCCCTTACTTCACTAACAAGTTTCGAAACGTCTCGCGGCCTGGCGACATCACAAACTATTGCTCCCGGTTTCAGATCGTCAGGATAGATAATACTATCCACCGCGCCGGTTACTGTTACTACAACATCAGCTTCATTTAGAGCTTTGCTTATCTTGCAACTGACGTCAGCATCACAACCACTCGATTCTTTAATTGTCGACTGGACTTCCTCGAGCCGACCTTGATCTCTTCCCACTAGGGTAAGATTACCTACTTGCGGAGCCAAAATTTGAGCACAAGCTTTCCCTATCGAACCAGTAGCACCGACAATTGCTGTCTTGGAATTTCTTAAACTTAGACCCATGACTTTCGCGGCTTCTTCCGCTCCTTTAATAGCAAGAGTTGTTGTGTAAGTATTTCCTGTCGTAATTGGAACGTCAACCATATTTGCCAATAAGCGGCCGCCTCCGCCAGGAATTGCCGTGAAAGCTCCTAGTCCAATTATTTTCGCTCCCACTTTTTGGCTTACCTTGCAAGCCTTAGCGATCTTTTCCATAATGTAATCCTCTTCCAGCTCAACAAACTGCCAGGGGAGAAGAGGTACGACTACAAAAAAACCATGAGCCTCGGCACCGGTGGACGATTTTATACCGGAAATCTCCGAAATAACAAAGGGTCGTCTTCTTTTCAAGATAGAAGCAACGATTTTTGGTGAGACTTTGCCGGCAATCTTATATTTTTTTACTACGTCTTGAATATCAAAGGGGTGGATGAGAAAGGCAAATGTCTCTAATCCTTTCTCCTCAACCTTCTTTTTGACTTGGCGCCTTTTACGCGGACCATACGACATAAATAACTCAAATCCAAATATCTAATATCTAAATCCTAAACAAATCATAAATTTCAATGTTCAAATACTCAAAACTTTTTGTGTTTGGAATTTTGAATTTTGTTACTGTTTAGAATTTCGGATTTAGTGCTTAGGATTTGTCTCAATTCGCCTCCTAACAAAATATTTCTATTCTGGGTTTGAAATTTAATTTCTTTATGTATTCTAAATAATCTTGCGGCTTTATTTGTTCAGGACTCTTCTCCATTAATGCAACCAAGGTAGCTTCCATGACATTTGTTCCAAAAGAACGTCCTTCGAAAACAGGTGTAGTTGTTATCAAGCTCTTAAGCCCTCTTTCTTTAAGTATCTTAACATCTTCTGCCGTTGTCGTGTTAGTAATAATATACTTACCTTCTAAGCTCTGCGGTAAATACTTCCTTATTATTAAAAAGTCACCGGCGATAATGTCCGCTTCATTGAAATAACGCTGATTTTTTGTGCTTTGTTTTTCCTGACTGCTACCCGTCGGATAAAGGACTTTAAAAGGAAGTTTAGTTACAACCGGTAAAAGCATTTTTGCCAAAATTCTGAAACTTTTATAAGACCTTAGAGGAATTGGTATGCCTAGGCCAAATATAAGATCACCGAAAATTATTTTACATCCTGCTTGATGAAGAGCTTCAGCCATTCCGAATCTATCGACAGCTGCAACCATTAGGACAGTTTTTTCTTTTAAAGGCAAAACATTGTTTTCAATAAGGTATTTTATAGTATGCCTCTCCAGCGTATGTTTAAGTCCGCTGCCATCGACTATCGGAGTTTTTTTCACTGCTTTTTTTAGTTTATTGGCGTCTCTAATTACATATTTTTTGGCATCGGCTACAAAGTACAAATCGATACCGCCCAGACCGAAGGCGTCTACTTTTCCATCAAGTTTTTTTAGCAAGTCCTTGGCTTTTTGTAAACTGCCATCAGTTCCTACTCTTTTGATATCAAATTTTGTTCCGAGGAGATCTACTTTGATTGCGTGATCTCTTTTCGCTGAGCCGATGCTGACTCCGACAACTTTCTTCATGAGCGCACTAAATAATAGCACTCTTGATTAGCAAAAAAAAGGTAGCTTTCTTAACCATATGTTATAAAATAAAGGTAAAGGGGGAAGTATGGAAGTTCAAACTGCAACCGATCCGGCCAAACTTACAGAAACCGAGGAAAAACATATCCCAATTATTGAAATAGAAGGAACCGAAGTTGTTGTAAAGATCGGAAAGAAAGCTCACCCAATGGAAGAAGATCACTTTATCGAGTGGATTGAACTTTATCAAAACAGCCACCTTTTAAGCCGAAAAAACTTAAGGCCCGGTAGAAAACCGGAAACCTTATTTCATTTAAGAGGCGAGGAAGGATCTCTTTATGCCATAGCCTTTTGTAATAAGCACGGCGCTTGGCAATCAGAAGAAATATTCTAGCCTCACTAATTCTTTACTCTCTCCTCAAATACTTCGGCTATACATAATCTAGAGTAACTTCTTTAAAAATCCCGCAAACGTTTAGAACCCTGCACGTTTGGGCAGATAAGCATTGGTTAAGCAACTTAGAAGTTGATTATTTGGCCAAAAGAATTTAAACTAAATGGGAAGTATTGAAAGTTCTTTGAAAACTATAGCGTTAGGTTTAGTCGGTTTTATTTTGCTTTACGCTGCTTTTAAGGCTGGTTTTTACATCGGTTGTTTTATTACTTCCAATCAGATCAAGGCAAGCCTTGAAAAGCAAAAGAAGAAGAAAGATTCTTTTAAATTTGACAAAAATCATCATCAAAATACTATTAACACCTAAGTAATTCACATGCGTCCTCACCTTTTATTAAGTTTGGTTTATTAAAAAGCCTAGAGCTTTTTCAACATCTAAAGTAGGGGTAATGTTAACTCCTCTTTTTCTTAGCTCATAAGTCAGTTCTAAAATTCCGGGCGCATGTAAATTTGCTTTCTTAAGTTCATCTATCTTGTTGAATAATTCCTTGGGTTTCCCTTTCATAATTATGTTGCCTTCAGCCATTATATACATCTGATCGGCAAACCGCCCCGCTGTTTCGACATCATGTGTACTAAGGATAACTGTTGTGTCATAGAGATCATTGAACAACTCCAGTAAGGAAGCTAGTTCTTGGCGAGCTTTGGGGTCCAAGCCTTCAAACGGTTCATCAAGAATTAAAAGAGGCGGCTCCATTACCATTGCTCCGGCTAGAGCTACTTTTTTCTTCTCTCCCCCACTAAGATAATGAATGATTTTATCAGCCAGATTTTCGATTCCTATTAAAACCATAATTTTCTCAAATCTCTGGAGGACTTCCTCCTCACTTAATCTGTAATTTCTGGGTGCAAAACTTACATCTTCCTTTACGGTAGGAGCAATTAATTGAGCTTCGATATTTTGAAACACTATCCCTATCCGTTTCTTTACTTCATCGAAATTCTTTCGCGGGTCTAAGCCAAATAATTCAACATGACCGCCGGAAGACTTTAGCAAGCCGGTTAATAAAAGGATAAGTGTAGTTTTTCCACTACCATTTGGACCAAGGATAGCTATTTTTTGACCTTTGTGAACTTCAAGTTCAAGCCCGCCAATATTCACCCTGGTGTTATCGGCAAATATATGGCTTGCTCCTTTTAGATAAGCAATTCTTTTAGCCAACGCCGACCACCGCCAAAACCAACAAGAGAATGCCCAGAAAAAAAATAACGAAATCATAATGTGAGAGCCTTAAAGCTGACCTTGATGTAATTATTCGTCCTTCATAACCTCGAAGGATCAAAGCTCTCTGTGTTGTTTCGTTTGTTTGATATGCATGGATTAAGGAATGACCTAAAACTCTTCCCGCCAGCCTTAAATTTCTAAAGATAGTAAAAAAGCTGTACGCTCCTCTAAGTCTGGCAATATTTACGGTATTTCTTAGTGAATCAAGAATCATAAAGAAACTTCGATAGGTAATAAACATCGTATCGGAAATTGTATATGGCAAAACAATCTGCAAAACGGCAAACAAGTCGACATAGTGAGTGGTGGCCAAAACTAAGAGGACAGCTTCGGCTGCCGTTACTGCTCTTAGAAGAGTGACTAAAGGAAAAGTCGCCGCTTCTCCGACTCTGCTTAAAGAAAAAACCAAGCCGAAAAATAAAGGATAGAGAAGAAGCAAGCTCAAGGTAAATACCGGTAGATTACTTAGCGACATTAACAGCAAAAACAAAACAAAAAGAGCCGCTAAATACAGGCTTTTGGTTGAAATTATGATAGCGCTTATAGCCAAAATAAGAAACACTACTTTGGAAACAGGTGATGCGCGGTGCCAGAAACTATCCAGGTCATAAGCAAGATGATCCAAAAAAGCAATCCACATTTAGCGCTCCAATATGTCAGGCCTTACCGATTTAATGAAGTTGATTACCCAAATAGTAATCAATGTCTCGATGCTTATCCCAACCAAGGCTATAACAAAAATTATTATTAGGAAATTTCTTAAACCGACAGAAGTTAGTTCAAGCCCGGTTTGTAACTGAAAAGCTTCCCCTACATTATAGACAGTCGATAAGACAATGACCGCTACTATAAAACCGATAGATAATACCAAGCTTATTACCGTCGTTAAGGCAACTGAAAAACGAAAATGTTTTCTAAAATATCTGGCTAAACGTACTGATAAAAAACCCGCTGCAACTGCTTCAATTCCTACCGTAAGACTGTTTATTCCCACCATCGTTATGCCTCCATGACCTATAAGACTCAAGAAAAAAACGCTTATGAACGAAGCTATAAAACCCAACCCCGGCCCTAACAGGATGCCAGCGAACGTTGCTAAATTGACATGAAAGGGTATAAAGCCAAGCGGCAAACTCATACCGAAGAGCATGAGAGAGGTTGTTACTCCTAACAGCGGAATTTTGAGCCTCATCTTCCGCCACTTATTCCTTCGTCCAATGATGAATAGAATAACTATCGTTAATAAGTATTGTTCGAACGATTATCTAATTTGTTTGAAAGGTCCTTCATCATCACTCTGGAAAGATTCAATTAACAGAAGTGAAGATGAAGAAAAAGC
>JAUUWJ010000143.1 GCA_030589175.1 Actinomycetes bacterium | reverse complement strand
CACATTTTTCTTACTGGTCATTGCAGTAGTGGTTATGGAATTGGGGCAAAGAAGGGTGCCGGTACAATATGCAAAACGAGTAGTAGGGCGAAAAATGTATGGCGGAACAAGCACATATATTCCTCTAAAGCTAAATTCGGCAGGCGTTATTCCGTTGATTTTTGCGAGCGCCTTGTTAAGTTTTCCGGCAACTATTTCTGCCTATTTTACCGGCCCGGGCGGAAAATTTTTCCAAAGAGTTTTTGATCCCGGCTCTGTTTTCTATATAACTGTATTTGGCTTACTGATTATTTTCTTTACCTATTTTTATACGGCGATAGTTTTCAATCCGAAAGATACGGCGGATAACTTAAAGAAATACGGCGGATTTATACCGGGAGTAAGGCCCGGAAGAGCTACTTCAGAATATGTGAACCATATTCTTACAAGATTGACCTTGCCCGGCTCGGTTTTCTTGGCTTTGATTGCTGTTATACCGACTATCATTTTTACGGCAATAAATATGCAGACGGCAATAAGAGCTTTTGGCGGGGCAGCTATCCTAATTATTGTAGGCGTTGCTCTAGAAACCGTGCGCCAGCTTGAATCCCAGCTAGTTATGAGACACTACGAAGGGTTTTTGAAATGAGAACTCGTTGTTCGACTTATTCTAACTGCATTATTTTTCGAAGTCAGAAGTCAGAAGTCCGAAGTTCGGAGCTTGCAAATTGAACCTAATATTATTAGGAGCACCGGGCTCCGGAAAAGGAACACAAGCACTGCGTTTATCAAAAGAATTTAATATCCCTCACATCTCTACAGGGGATATATTTCGGGAAGCGGTTTTAACCGGTACTGATTTAGGCAAAAAAGCAAAAGTTTTTATGGATAAAGGCAAGCTTGTTCCTGATGAGATTGTAGTAGGTATTGTTAAAGAACGCTTGGAAAAGCTGGATGCAAAAGACGGTTTTCTGCTAGACGGATTTCCGAGAACTATTTTACAAGCCTTTGCGCTGAAGGATGAATTAGCTAAATTAGACAAAAAACTGAAGGCGGTTATAGATATTGAAGTAGGCGAACAAGAACTTATAGGGCGAATGACCGGACGTCGCGTATGTGTTGATTGCAAAAAAGTTTATCATCTCATTTTTGAACCGCCGGAAAACCAAGACTATTGTGATGCTTGTAGCGGTAGGTTGATTCAAAGAGAAGACGATAAAATTGATACCGTGAGGAATAGACTTGTCATTTATACAGAGCAAACTAAACCACTTATTGATTACTACAAAAAAGAAGGCGTTTTGCATTCAATAAACGGCGAGCAAGATGTTGAAAATGTGTTTAAGGATATCATTACCGCTATCAAGGGTGAGTATGAGTGATAATTCGCAAATCTCAAGGTGAGCTTGTTACTATGCGAGAAGCCGGTCGTATTATTGCTGGTGTTCTTCACGAAGTAAAAACATTTTCTAAAGCGGGCAAAACTACCAAACAATTGGACGATCTAGCACGAAAATTAATAAAAAAAGAAAAAGCTGAACCGGCATTTTTAGGATATAAAGGTTACCCGGCTTCTATTTGTACGTCTATTAACGAGCAAGTAGTACATGGAATTCCGGGTGAAGTAGTGCTCAAGGACGGAGAGTTATTAAGTGTTGATATCGGAGTAAAATATAAAGGTTATTTTGCAGATGCCGCGGTAACAGTGCCGATAGGTGAAGTTTCTGAAAACGCCAAAGCTCTGGTTGAAGTTGCAAAAAAAGCGTTAGATGATGCAAAAGATAAGGCTGTTGTAGGAAATCATTTGTATGATATTTCGGCAGCTATCCAAAAAAGGGCAGAGGACAATGGCTTTTCGGTTGTGCGTGACTTTGTGGGTCATGGCATAGGGCAAAAGATGCACGAAGACCCGCAAATACCGAATTTCGGTGAGAGAGGAACCGGGCCAATCTTGAAAGAAGGAATGGTTTTAGCAATAGAGCCCATGGTTAACCAGGGAAAATCGGAAGTGAAAGTTTTAGAGGATAAGTGGACTGTTGTTACCGCAGATAAAAAGCTAAGTGCACATTTTGAGCACACTATCGCTGTTACTTCTGACGGTCCGCAAATTTTAACCAAGCTATAGACGATTTTTGCTATTTTTGTTAATATATAGTTTTGCTTATTATTTGTCAGGTATATTGTCATCTATGAAAGGATAGAGTTATTAGTGATTGGTTATTAGTTATAGGTAATTTGTTGAGAATTAGTTTTTTATATGAATTTTAGACCAATAACCAGTAACAAATAACTAAAAACGATTTGTTTTTAGTGGAGGTCGTTTGGCAGAGAAGGAAAAAGCAATTGAAGTTGAAGGTAAAGTTATTGAAGCTTTGCCTAATGCTATGTTTAAAGTAGAGCTTGATAACGGACACGTGATTCTAGCTCATATATCAGGAAAAATGCGGAAGTATTACATCCGCATTTTACCGGGCGACAGAGTTAAGATTGAAATGTCGCCCTATGATTTAGAAAGAGGAAGAATTACTTACAGGGAGAAATGAGCATACGCTCATTGCACATGGCGCATAGCTCATGGCAGATAGAGCATTACAATATGCTATAGAGTCCGAAGGACGGGCCATCAGCAAAAAGCAACCGAACAAGGTGAGGTAATTGAAAGTAAAACCGTCAGTTAAAAAGATATGTGAAAGATGCAAGATAATTCGCCGAAAAGGGCGGGTTTTAGTTATATGCTCAAATCCGCGCCACAAGCAAAGGCAAGGAAAATGATAATTGGCATAGCAGATAGCAAATGGCAGATGGCAAATTGTAATTACATCCAAATGGAAACAATCAGCTATAAGCTATACGCAATCGGCATCGAACGAAGTGAGATATAAATGGCTAGAATTACTGGAATCGATTTACCGAGAGATAAAAAAATAGAGATAGCGTTGACCTACATTTTCGGCATTGGTCGTAGTACAAGTAAAAAAATCGTCAAAGAAACGGGGTTAGATTCTAATATACGCGTCAAAGATCTGGCCGAAGGCGATATTGTTAAGCTCAGAAGTTATATTGACAAGGAAATAAAGGTCGAAGGTGACTTACGTCGAGATGTTTCCCAAAATATAAAACGCCTGATGGAGATAGGTAGTTACAGAGGAGTGCGTCATCGCAAGGGGCTCCCGGTTCGCGGTCAAAGGACTCATACTAACGCCCGGGCAAGAAAAGGAGCTAGGCCAAGTGTAGGAGCCCGTAAGAAAGTAAAAACGTAAGAGTGAAGAGCGGATTTTAGATATTAGACATTGAACAAATTTTCT
>JAUUWJ010000218.1 GCA_030589175.1 Actinomycetes bacterium | reverse complement strand
CTACTGGCAATACCACTGATAATAAGTACATATTTTTTAATTTCAAAAGCTGTCAACAACAAAGAGAGTCAGCCTAATCTTACCGAACCAAAACTCAGCACAACTCTCAAAAAACAAAAGGAGCCAGAAAAAAAAGCTCTGACAACAGAGACAAACGTCAACAAAGCCGCCAATAAAGATGAGTCTGCAGAACAAGGGGCAAGCAAAAAGGCTGAGACTGAACAAAAAGTAGCTACTAAAACTAAACAAAATCAGCAGCCTAGTCCGAGAAATACTAAAAAAATATCTAAGAAAAAGAGCAGCAAGAATATTGTTAAAGATAAATCTGATAAATGCAGCGTTTCCCTTCTCGTCAATAAAGGAGCCAGTGCCAAAACTTATCCCACTAAACTAGCTTGCTCGAGTACGGTATTTGACTTGTTAAAAACAGCCAGCGCTCAATATGGGTTCTCTTTGAAATATAAGAACTACTCATTCGGCGTTTTCATTACTGAGATAGACGGATTAAAAGAAGACAAAGCCTCTTCAATGTATTGGCTTTATTACATAAATGGAAATTTGGCAAACAAAGGCGCCTCAGAGAAAAAAATTAATGAAGGAGACAAAATCTTATGGAAGTACGAAAAAACAAACTAAAGAGCGGATCTTGGATCTTGGATCTTGGATCTTGGAGAAAGAAAAAATCGTTTTTGATAGGAGTTAGTTCTTGGTTGTTGGTATTTTGCTTATTAGCCCAACCTGTATTAGCAACGACTGTATTTGTAAGAATTGAAGGACCGACTAAGCAAATATTTCAAGGAACTGTAAACAGTAAAAACACAAATATTCAAGGTGTGCCTATTGCAGAAAATATTGCGGCTTCAGCCATTGAAGCAGCTGCCAAAAAAGGTAATTTTAGCACCGATTGGAGTAGTGCATTATTTTTAAACAGTATTGCGGGGATTAATTCTGACCCGAGCAGTTACAGTTATTGGAACTACCGTCACAATTACAGTGCAGAGTGGCCAAAAGTACAAGGACTCGGCGTTCAAAAAATAAAAGATGGAGATAATCTTTTATTTTTTTATACTAACGTATGGCCATATCCTCAACCAATTATTTTAGAAACCTCCAAATCTAATGTAAAAGTTGGTAAAGAATTTTCACTAACTACCAAATTTTTTGATGATTCAGCTCAAATAATCAAGTCAATATCAACTACAGTAAAAATCGGTAATCAAACACTTTCTACCGATGCAAACGGAAACTTAACTACTTCAATATCAGAGACAGGAACACATGTAATATATGCTGAGGGGCAAGGTTTTATAAGAAGTAACCGAGTAAACGTGCTGATCGGGCAAGTAGTTTCCAGTTCGCAATTAAATCAAGCAATAGGCAACTCAATTAGATACTTAAGAAGACGTCAATCGAAAAATGGCAGGATTGAAAACCCAGCCGTCAGTGCCTGGGCGGCTATCGCTTTTGCCTCAGCTAACGTAAATCCCAACTCGGTGATGAAAAGAAAAAGAATCCCCCGTAAAAAACGCCGCTCCCTTATGGATTATTTAAAACGCTACTCACGGAAATACTTAAACCGAAAATGGCTAAGAAAACATAAAAAAGTAGCCAGGCCGCTAGCAACTGATTATGCAAGGCAGATAATGGCAATTTACGCCGCCGGCCATAATCCGCGTAAGTTCGCCGGTATCAATCACATAAAAGAAATTTCCCGTTTCTTTATAAAAAATCAGTTTGGCAGCAAAGCTCTTTTAAACGATGACATTTTTACAATCATCGCTTACAGGGCCAGTCGGGTAAGTTCAAAAAACTATAAATACCGCAAAGCGATTGAATTCGTTCTTAAGAACCAAAAAAATGACGGAGGTTTTAGCTATAGCACAAATCCAAGAAGCACCAGCGATATCGATACAACGGCTGCCGCTATTCAAGCTCTCGTAATTGCCAGAAAATCGGGTGTTAAAACCCTGGACAGTGCAATCCAAAGAGCATACGACTTTTTAGTATCCAAGCAAAATAAAGATGGCGGTTTTCCTTACAGTTCTCAATTCACTAACTCCAGCAGCCAGTCAACGTCTTGGGCCACTCAAGCAATTACCAGCTGGAAAGGAGCTCAAGCTCTTGACGGCCTCACG
>JAUUWJ010000217.1 GCA_030589175.1 Actinomycetes bacterium | reverse complement strand
AAAGCGACATAGCTATTACCCGTAGCTTCTATTATTAGGTCGGGCCGTTCTTTATGAACATGTGGTAAATCTCCCAGCGACACCTTGTTACCGTTAATATAAGTAGCTCCGATATTTTTAGCTACTTTGGCTTTCGGGCTGTCTTCAGCAACGATATCGTAGGAAAAAGTATCAAGGCCTTTTTTCTTTAATATGAGTGCGGCAAGAAGGCCAAGCGGGCCGGCGCCCATTACAAAAGCGGTTTTTGGCCTCCATCTAAATCTCTCTTGGATCTTGAAAATATGTTCGACTGCTTTTTGAGCAATGCTTAACGGCTCAATTAACGAACCATAAGGAACTAAATCAGGCGATATCTTAACTAGGTTATCAACGTTTTCCTTAAAATATTGTGATAAGTAGCCGTGAGCTCCGACAATTCCCCGCTCTTTATAATCATCGCTTTCACACATGTCAGGTTCAGCGTTTTTACAATTAATACATACTCCACATTCTCGCCTTACCGTAGGAACAACAAAATCATCCACTTGAATGTTTCCTACACCCTTTCCCACAGCAACTACTTTTCCGACAGCCTCATGACCGATTACCAGCAACTCTTCTTCTGTAGGCGCTTCTCCGTACAAACCCTGATTAATTTCAATATCGGTGCCATCAATACCTACGCTTATTGTCTTGATTAATATTTCGCCGTCATTTATCCGAGGTTTTTCGATTTCTATCAAGGAAACGCTATTCGCTTTTTTTGGCCTTACCGCTATTGCTTTCATCGTGTCTTAATATCTATGTCAGGATTATTAGTAACTCGTGTTCTTATTTTTTCACCAACTCTTTCTATTTCAAAGTTTATTTCCTGATTAAAAATATTAAGTTTCTTAACAACTAATTTATTTATTTTTGAAAGAAGCCTGGGATTGATTTCGACTGACCTTTTTTCCAAATCTACCTTAATCCCCAAAAGACTCTCTACCATAAAAGGAATGCTGCCGGCTGCCCAAGCTTGCGGGCTATTGCTGGTAGGGTACTCAATTGGCACTAAAGTCGACTTGCGGTCAAAACCGCAGAAAAGTTCGGGGAGCCTCATATAAGCAAAATAATTGCTAGCTTCAATAATCCCGTTAATGACTTTGTGAGCCTCTTTGAAAAAACCATAATTTAGCATCCCTTTGGCGATGATTGAATTGTCATGGGGCCAGACAGAGCCATTATGATAACTTATGGGATTGTAATTAGAATTTTCGGAAGCTAGCGTTCTGACGCCCCATCCTGTAAAAAACTCCTCTGACACTAGTCTATCGCTTATTATTTTCGCTTTGTCGCTGTCGATTATTTTCGACCATAGAAGATGGCCGGGATTGGAAGAAATTGAATTAACTTGTTTCTTCTCTCCATCTAAAGCTTGGGCAAAGAAATTCTTGTCTTTCATCCAAAAATCTTTATTAAATTTTTCTTTAAGCTCTTTTGCCTCTTTTTTGTATTTTGAAGCAAGTTGTTCTTCTCCTATTTGATTAAGCAAATAGTTGCCTTTAAGTTTGGCATCATAAGCATATCATTGAACTTCACAAGTTGCTATTGGCAGTTTTGGAAAGGTACCGTAAAAGAACTATATGCCGTCAAAAGAATATTTCCAGGCTTGATTAAACAAGCCTTGTTCTTTACGCCGCTTGTATTCAAGGTAACCGTCGCCATCCCTGTCACCAAACTCGTTAATCCACGCCAAAGCATTCATAAGGTTTTCTTTCATTTGGCCTAGGAACTCTTTGTCTGCCGAATATATGTAATACTCATACATCAAAATAATAAAAAGCAAAGTGGCATCAATGGTTCCGTAGTAGATTGAATAAGGTGCATCTTTACCTCTTGCCAAGCGGCCAAATCGCACTTCGTGTAAAATCTTCCCGGGCTCCTCTTCACTTAGGTTATCGATTTTCCTGCCCTGGAATCGGCCTAAAGTAATAAGTACTCCTCTGGCAATCTTAGGCGCTACCAGCATTGTTTGAAGAGCTGTAATCAAAGAATCCCGGCCGAAATAAGTCATAAACCAGGGAATACCGGCAGCCGGAACATCGCTTTCTCTAATACCTGCAAGTCTTAAAGCCGCAAGGTCGTCAATGCTTTGATCATAACTCTGCTTTAAAGTCACA
>JAUUWJ010000228.1 GCA_030589175.1 Actinomycetes bacterium | reverse complement strand
CATAATAGCTATTTTTTACCTATTAAAAAAGTTTTACGCCTGTTATTTTAGCAGAATAATCAAAAAACCGTGGTTCGTGGTTCGTTTAGGATTGTAACACTTTTCACTTTTCACTATTCACTTCTCTCTTTCTACTATCTGCCATCAGCAATCTGCAATCAGCCATTATTCACTATTCCGGAGGCATATTCAGTTGTTGCAAGCTAAACTCAGTTATCTCTTTAAAGGCTGGAGCTGCGACTTGGGAGCCATAATAACCTTTTGTTGGTGAGTCTACAATTACTAATGTTAAAACCTTTGCATTCTCGGCTGGTGCAAAACCGATGAAAGAACTTACGTAATCATCTCCATAGCCTTTCTCGCCTACTTTTGGCTTTTGAGCCGTACCAGTTTTTCCGGCAACAGTATATCCTTTGATTTGTGCGACCTCCCCTGTCCCTTCGGCGACTACTTTTTCCAGCATCAATATTGCCTCAAAAGATGCTTTTTTGCTCATGACTTTCTTAAGCGTCTCTGGCTTGTATGTTTTAACCGTTTTTCCCGCAGGTGACAGCACTTTCCTTACCAAATAAGGCTTCTTCAGCTTACCTCCATTCGCTATTGCTGCATAAGCTCTCGCTAACTGCAAAGGAGTAACGGCGATTCCCTGCCCGAACGCGATAGTAGCAATTGTCGGCCCGTACCAATGCTCTGGCTTTGCCACATATCCGGAAATCTCTCCCGGGTAATCTATTCCTGTCTTTTCAAGCAAACCGAATTTTTTTAGATAACTGTAAAATCTCTTTTTGCCGAGCTTAAGAGCCACTTTTGATATTCCTACATTACTGGATTCGGAAACAATTTGGCTCAGCGTAAAGTTAACAGCACCCCTTTCATGCGCTTCTTTAATACTCTTCCCGGCTACATTTAAAGTTGGCGGTAAATAAAATGAACTATCGGATTGATAAACACCTTCTGCCATTGAAGCTGCCGCCGGAATAATTTTTAGTGTAGAGCCTGGTTCGTATAAGCTAATTACCGCTCTATTCTTCATAGATTCTTTGCTGGCTTTTTTGTAATTATTTAAATTAAAATTCGGGAAGCTCGCCATGGCATAGATCTCGCCGGTCTGAGGGTTTATTACCGTAACGCTTCCTGAAACTGCTTCAAATTCCTTTATTGCTTTACCAAGTTCAACTTGCGCCTTGTGCTGAATTTCCCTGTCGATGGTTAGGACCAGGGAATTTCCGTTAATCGGTTTCAAATATTGGCCTCGGGTACCAGGAATAGTTTTCCCAAAAGCATCTTTTTCGTCTTTTAGCCGCCCAATTCGCCCTTTTAAGGCTTTGTCATATTTAAGCTCTAATCCGGATAAACCTTCATTGTCCATACCGACAAAACCGAGCAACTGAGATGCATTTCTGCCCAACGGATATGAGCGCTCATTTTCCTTGTACAAATCAATGCCCTCAATTTTTAACTCCTTGATCTTATCAGCCGTGGATTTATTAACTTTGCGCTTAAGAAAAACAAACCCCCCCGGCTTTGACAACTTTTCATAGATATTCGATCTACTTTCTTTAAGAATAGGAGAAAGAGCCTTAGCTACTTTTTCTTTGTCCTCTACCAGGTAGGGAGTAGCAAAAACAGTGTCTTTTTTGATAGTAATAGCAAACTTATCTTTGTTTCGGTCATATATATAACCCCTGTTTGCCAACAAGCGAACATCTCTTTCTCTTTGGTTATTTGCTTGTTTTACATAACTTTTGTGTTTATTGATTTGAACGTTAAAAGTTTTAACTAACACCGAAATAAAGAAAATGACTATTATCCAGATGATAATTGCCAGACGTTTATTAGAAAGAGTTTGCGTGTAATTTGCCATTTTATTTTCTACAATACTAAGCTACTTGCTCTATTAACTAACAAGAGATGATAAATAATCTATATTGTACATCAGAAGATATTTAACAAAACAAGACAGTGATCTTTCTTTATTCGTTTCTTAGCGCTAACTTGGAGTCTGATTGTTTTGAATGAAAGACAATGTAGCGAATTTTAGTCGGTTTGACCATCTTTAATTTTG
>JAUUWJ010000040.1 GCA_030589175.1 Actinomycetes bacterium | reverse complement strand
TTCCCGGTTGGCAAGGATTAAGTTTACCCTGGCAATATTTAAGTAATACGCTTCTCGGTAGGGATTTAGCGCAACCGCTTTTTCAAAATTATTTTTTGCGCTTTTTACCGTTTTAATAGTCAGACTTTGTTTTAGTCCTTTCTTGTAAGCTGCATCCGCAGAATAAGCTCGAGCTCCGGCTAAAGTTGCGCCAACAACTCCCAAAAAAGCCAGAAGGACTAAGATTATGCTAAATGTTTTTGCCTCCAAGGTTTGTGCTGAGACCAGATTTTCTTCTTTTGCTTCAAGGCCTCTTAGTCCAGATGTTAAACTTAAAAGAACAAAGATGATAAAGATTAACGTTGTATTGTTGAAGTAAAAGTAACTATTTACCGTAAGAAACATTGAGCTACCAAAGATGCCCACTCCCAAAGATTTTTTAAAAGCATCTTCTGTTTTCATCACATAAGTACCGGCTAAAACTATAAGAACAACAAACAGTGACAAATAAGCGAGAAGTCCCAGCAATCCTCTGGTTGCCGCCATTTGAAAATATTCATTATGGGCTTTATCGAATCGAAGTAGCCATGTCGGCTTTTTGTTTGCTTTTTTGGGGCGAAACTTTGAGTAATCGAAAACGAAAGTCTCGGGACCCGAGCCAAAAAGAAATCTGCCGGTTAGAGTAGAGGAAACAATAGTTTTAGCAGTGGAGCGGTCCAGTTGCCCCTCTTTTGGCAAGCTTAGCCCAAAAGACTTTGAGAAAAGCATAAAGAAAGCTATAAGAAGAATAGATGCGGGTATTGCCAGAAGTTTGTAATCAATCTCTTTTTTGGAAACAATAGTTATTCCGATAAGAGCTAGAAGGCTGAAAATTAGCCCGTACCAGATGTAGCCGGTGTTCAGTCCCAACAAAAGAAAAAACGACAATGCGCCAAGTATTCCTGCTGAAATCTTCAATTTGTCTTCGCTGCTCATGATTAAGGCAGTTGAGAAAAGTAGCGCTACGGAAAGAATTGCAGAGAGGTTATTTATACCGCCAACCGTATTAAACATTTTTGATTTAGCTGCTTCTAAAGGTAAGATGAAAATTCCAAATGCTTGAAATAAAGCATAAAAAGCTACCAGGCCAATGGATAGAAGAAAAGTCCCAGTTATCTTTTTTAGATCGTTTTTGGTCTCTATTGTATTTGCGGCAACAAAGAAAAAGAGAGTAAGCATTATAATGACAAGGAAACTATCACTGCCCCGGGAGTAGAAACCTAAAAAACTGGTAACAGGGCTTGTGGAGCCTATAGTGGAGATTGCAGAAGAAATTAAGAAAACAATAACGGCGATGTTTAAAGCTGATTTTTTTAATTTGAATTCGGATAAGAGAACTGCCTTAATCAGCCAAAAGAAAATGCTTAACATAACCAAGAAGCCGAGAAGTACCTGTTTAGGAAGCTCTAATATGTCAAAGGTCTGATTAGAAAAAACGAGAGGTACGAGGAATACGGTAGCAAGGATGGTATAAAAAGCCAGCTTGTCAAATATGGAAACTGCTTTTTGAATATTCTCCTGTTTGATTCCTACTCTTTCAAGCCACGATCTTGATTTGCTGTCTGGTTTTAGCTCTTCTTGTTTTATTTCTGAAGTCTTTATAGGAAAATCATCTTTTGAAATTTCCATATTATCTCCTTTTAATTTCAGGATGTCTAGTAACTTCAGCAAGAAGTTGAATCCTTATCTGGCGCTTATTTTTTCTAATAGCGCAAAACTTATAACCAACCTAGTATATTATTAACGCATTAGTATTACATTGCAAGTGTTTATTCCAGGATTTGTAAAAAAACCCTTGGGTAAGACGAACTATCAGTAGATAGCTTGTTATTAGAGGAAAAGCTTGACTGAAGATTATTAAAAGAGCATTTTGATTTGCTGGTAAAAATCCATGTTTATAGGCTTAGTTTTAGCCAAACCTTCCTTTAGACCAACAGCAAATAAATCTTTGCCTTTCAAGGCGACCATTTGATCAAAGGCGCCTTTTTCAACCATTTTAACGGCTCGCACACCAAACCTTGTTGCCATAAAGCGGTCAAAAGAAGTAGGTACACCGCCTCGCTGAAGGTGCCCTAAAATCGTTAACCGGCTCTCAATTTTTGTGCACTTTTCAATTTCATCTACCAAGTAACTACTAATTCCGCCTAGCATTACATGGCCAAATTGGTCTTTTACTTCTCTTTGAGCCATTTGCATACCGTCTTTCGGTTTTGCCCCTTCAGCAACTACTATAATACTGTATATTTTACCCGCTTCTTTTCTCTTTTTTAGGAATTTGCAGATTTCAGTCAAATCAAAGTCTTCTTCGGGTACTAAAATGACATGAGCGCCACCGGCGACACCTGATCTTAGAGATATATGGCCGGCATCGCGTCCCATAACTTCCAAAACCATTACTCTATGGTGCGATTCGGCGGTGGATCTTAATTTGTCTATGGCATCGGTTGCTATGGTAACAGCGCTGTCAAAGCCGATTGCATAATCCGTACCGATTATGTCATTGTCGATTGTCTGAGGTATTCCTACTCCGTTTATCGGTTTATCATTATGGTGAAGTTTAGACAGTACGCCTAAAGTATCATCACCGCCGATTGCTATAAGGGCATCAAGTTTCTCTTTGTTGAAATTCTCGACAACTTTATCCACTGTATTTGTTTTGAAAGGATTTGTTCTTGAAGTACCTAAAACTGTTCCGGATTTTGTGAGAGTGCCCTCTACGGTATCTACAGTTAAGGGAGAGAAGTTTGCTTCAACTAGCCCGGCCCAGCCGTTTCTAATACCTGTCAATTCAAAATCATAGGCCTTAGCTTGGTAGACAACAGCCCTTATGGCTGCGTTTATTGCCGGAGAATCGCCACCTCCGGTTAGAACGCCTATTTTCATTATTTTGCCTTTCCACCAGACATAAATATTGAAATTTTTCTTTTTACAACTTCGGTCATTTCTTCCATTGCCGGTTTAAGTATCTTTCTAGGGTCGATAACTTGCGGGTTATCTTGGATAAAATCAGTTACCCCTCGCCTGAAAGCATCTCTGATTTCCGTATCAATGTTCACTTTGGTAATACCTATTTCAATTGCTTTTCTAACGTCTTCTTCCGGTATGCCGGACGCTCCATGGAGCACTAATAAAGCATCGGTTTGTTCTTGAATTTCTTTAAGGCGATCGAAATCAAGTTCGGGCCTCCCTTTGTAAAAGCCATGCGCGTTACCGATTGAGACAGCGAGGGAATCAATACCGGTTCTTTCCACAAATTCAGCAGCTTGCTTTGGATCCGTAAAGGAGGCTTCTCTCTCAGTTACAACTATTTGCTCTTCGGCTCCGAAAATACGCCCGAGTTCGGCTTCCACTGAAATGCCCAAGGGCTTAGCTAATTTTACGACTTCATTGACCATAGCGATATTTTCTTCGAACGGCAGTTTGGAGCCGTCGATCATGACTGAAGAAAAACCCTGTTTAAGACATTCTACACAATCGGCAACCGTAGTTCCGTGATCTAGGTGAAGGGCTACTTTAATACCACTCTCTTCCACGGCTGTGCGTACAATATTTGTTATTTGTCTAGAGCCCGCATACTTCATTGCCGAAGGCGTGACGGCAATAATTGCCGGTGAACTCTCTTCTTTAATAGCAGCTGCAATTGATTTTGTAATCTCTAAATTATTGGTATTGAAGGCGCCCAGGCCAAATTTTCCATCTCTGGCTTGTTGTTCAAGCTCTTTTGTTGTTTTAAATAATGACAATTATATTTACCTTTGCTTTACTTGCGTATAGCGCCTTTATAAAGCGGTCTTCCTTGGGCATCTGGCAAACTATCGACAGCAATAAGAATAACGTCTATTATATACCATATTCCAAAGCCGCCGGCAGTCAATAGCTTTAATATGCCTAGCGTTATGTAGCCAAGATAAAAGCGATCAACTCCTAAAGCGCCAAGAAAAACCGATAAAAGTAAAGTCAGTAACCAATTCTTGCGTCCCTCTTCTTGTTGAGCCATTTTCTCCCCCCTTCTTGTAATTCTTTACCCAGATTTAACATTTATTTATTAAAAGCTGAAAAATGCTTATTTTAATAACTTTCCATTAGCTCGTTAATTAAACTTTTTCGAGGTAAAGTCCGAATTAATAAAAGATAGTAAATATTGGAGGATAATATGCAATTGCAAGACATATTGAAACAACCGATAACTTTTCGCAAGAAGGTGTTTAAGTTGGCAGGGAATATCATTCACGCATTCGATCCCCAGCAGAATTTAGTGCTCTTTGTTAAACAGAAAGCGTTTCGTTTAAAAGAAGATATACGAGTATATGCGGATAAGGCACAGAGCACGGAAATGCTCTACATTCAAGCCCGTAAAGTTATCGACTTTAAAGCCGCTTATGATGTAGTCGATTCACAAACACAAGAAAAGGTAGGGGCTTTAAGGAGAAAAGGGTGGTCGTCTATGATCCAAGACCAATGGGAGTTATTGGACAAGGAAGACAACTTGATTGGTAGAATCAGCGAAGACTCCACGGCGCTTGCAATAATAAGGCGGTTCCTAACAAATTTGATTCCCCAAACCCATTCTTTTACGGTTGGGGACAGTGAAGTTGCAACGCTCAAGCAACGCTTTAATCCTTTTATATTAAAATCCGATTTATCCGTGAGTTCTAACGGCTTAGTAGATCCGAGACTCATATTAGCCGGAGCGGTCTTATTGATGACAATTGAAGGTAGACAGCAATAAGTCAATCTTTAATCTGGAATCTTCAATCTTTAATAGAAAGATTCGTGTTTCGTGTATCGTATTTCGTGATTCGTGAAAAACAAAAAAACATCTTGAGTAATAAGGTCCACGATCTACGAACCACGAACGCCGAACTACGAATATAACTTCCATTATTTCATTATTAATTGTTTTCCACGTTTATTTATCTCTGTCTGGTAAAAGTAAATTTTGGTGATAAAAAGTGGCTTCTACAGCAAAAATATCAGCCTATTTAGAAAATATGGAATTTCCGGTAACAAAAGAAGAAGTTATAACTTATGCGAAAGGAAGGCATGCACCAAAAGACGTAGTTAATGCTTTAGAGAAAATGCGCGGTGGGAAATTCTATACGATTGCCGGTATTTGGGATGCTGTAGGAACTTCAACTTAGTTTAAAGAGGAGGTTGCTCAAATGACGCATATGATGGGACACGAACTAGGCAACGAAGAAGTTCAGAACATAGTTGATAGTTGGGAAAATGAGTCAGCTAAGCGAGGCGCTAATTATATGTTGGATAAGTACGGCATACCGCAAGAAGCGACTTATGTACGTCTTATTTGGCATGATGCACGTCCCTGGAAGAGGATAATGGTCATAAACGAGGCTATACCGCACGACTTTCCGGATTCGCACACAGACGATCTTTATCAGGTAATTCCTTATAATGTAGTGCCTGAGAAGGCCAGTGAACTGTTGGAATTCGATCAAAGCGTGATAGTAGATCCTTTAAAACAGGAGCTGGGCTCAAGGTGTGAAATAGAGGGAGCAAATTTTATCACAACAAACTTATGCAACGAGATTATTAATAATCGTATGAATATACAAGAAGCCAAGGAGTTTTTTCGAGAAGCAAAGCTGGAAGGGAAGAATCAAGATTGGATGGAAAAGCTTATGTTTGAGCCTGATTACAGTTTGGAACGCCAAGCTGCATAGAATAAATGGGAGGAAGAACTGTCTTCTTCTTAAAAATATATATAGGGGGAAATATGGATATCGATATCACAAAAGAAGGTTTCAAACCGGATAATATTGTTCTTGAGCCGCCTGAGATGGTCGTTTGGCACAACAAGGATGACAAGGCTCATACTGTAACGGCAACTGACGGGCATTCGTTTAATTCGGGAGAAATCGAACCGGGGCAAAATTATCAGTTTAATTTTCGCAAGAAGGGTATTTACGGTTATTTCGATAAGCACGAAGAACAATTACAGGGCGAAATAAGTATATCTAATATTCCGGCTACGGATTGAGGCTGCAAAAATCTTCTTGTTATGCTCGTATATTAAATATTGCTTGGGGGCATTGTGCACATAGCTGTAGTTCACGGCTATTTCTTAAATGATTCCGGGAGCGGAGTTTATGCTCGTGAGCTAAGCAGAGCATTAGTTTCTGACGGCCATGAAGTGACACTTATTTGCCAGGAACAAAACCCTATTGAACATAATTTTATTAATGAATTTTATAAGTTAAATGAGAAGAATAGCAGCAGTAGCAAAGTTTTTGCTAGAGGAACGAAATATAGGGGATTTTGTAGATTAGTTCAGCCCAATATAGACGGAAAGTTATTGACTTTTGTTTCAGGCGAATTCAATGGATTTATTTCTAAAACTTTTCAAGAAGCTGCAACAGAAGAGATAAAATCTTATCTGAATAAAAACATTAAAGCGTTGACCAACATATTTAATATATGGCCAGCGGATTTCATACAG
>JAUUWJ010000178.1 GCA_030589175.1 Actinomycetes bacterium | reverse complement strand
ATACTAGAACCAGTATCTACTTGTACGATCCCACTAGCTTTAAAATAGAGGATTCCTCCTGTTGAACCATCCCATCCGTCCACAGTAAGGGCCGTATTATTTGTAACCGTTAAACTAGTATATTGATTTATTTTTAGAACTTGAGCTTTAGAAGACCCGTCTATCGTATAAGTGTTTTGCAGATTGGTCGTCATCGTGAGAGTTCCAGCCCCTACGCTCTGAATAGTTGCCTCTTCTTGATTGCCTATGCCGGTACCCAGCATTTGGATTATAAAAACTTTCTGATCTTGAGCAAAACCTGTTGTAGAAGACACGTTTAAATCCGCTTGGCCGATATTGGAAGTAGAAGATACATCCGATCTAGTTACATTCAAAGCAGCTGTTTGCCCTGAAACAGTATAGTCGCCAGTGGTTCCGGTTGAGTAATCAACTGTGAGGGCTCCATCAGTTTCATCACTTTCATCAATTGTCGTTGATAATTGAGCACTACCTGCATTATTGTCAGTTGGTGACCCTGAACCGTTTAATTTCATCTGGGTCTGGGGGGTTGTGGCATTAAAGTCATTGTAAGTTGTCCACTCGGCATAAAGAGAAGCGCCGGAAGTCGGTCTTTGATTAGGGATTAAAACAAGAGCCAGCACAAGAGCTAGTACCGATATTGTACTAATCGCTACTGTTATAAATCTTTGCTTTTTGTTTAGCTTCTTTGCTTTTGTATTAATCCATAACATATTTTTACCAAGAACTAATAACTAACAACCAACAACTAACAAAGGCTTTGCCTTTGTTCAATCTTTGTTTTCTATTAAGTTTTTTGCTGCGATTCTTAATCCATAACATCTTATTTAAGTTAAAAAACTGCTCCTCTAAAAGGTTTTGCTTGTGGGATATTGCTTGGCAATAGTTTGCCTAGCAGGAGGGCATTAGCCTTTTTCCCTTCGGCAGCTGGGCTGTCCGGTCTTTCTTCAGGACCCCTGGCTTTGCGTCCCCCGGTTCTCCGGGGTTTGCCTTTTTCGAGGAGCAATATTATATTTTAAAGGTTCAATAAAGAAGCTCTTTCGAGCTTATGTTATATATAATCGGCACTTTTAGTGGTTAACTTAACTTTTTTATAAAATTATTTGCTGTCATTAGCCCAGCTAAATGCCTATTAAAATATAAATAAAAAGTATTTATATAATTTTGGGTAGAAAAATGGTAAAAATGCCAATAATTAGTGAGAGGTTATTTGGTACTTGTTTTCTCAAGCATCAATTTGCTTAGCTTAAGCTCATCGGAAATCTTAACCGGATATTCACCAGTCAAACAAGCAGTGCAAAAACTATCGCTTTTACAACCAGTGGCTTTTATCAAAGATTTGAGGCTTAAATAGTATAGGCTGTCAGCTTTAATCCACTTTCTTATTTGTTCTACGCTATTTTTACTAGCTACAAGCTCATCAATCGAATCCGTATCAATTCCATAAAAGCAAGGATACTTATAGGGCGGTGAGCTAATCCGTACGTGTACTTCTTTTGCCCCGGCTTCTTTTAGTAGACCGATGATTTTCTTTGTCGTATTGCCCCGGACAATTGAATCATCAACTACTACTATTTTCTTTCCTTTTATAGTCGAAGCCAAAGGATTTAATTTCATCCTGATACCGACCTCGCGGATAGTTTGCGAAGGCTCGATAAAAGTACGGCCAATATAGCGATTTTTTATAAGACCTTCACCGTAAGGAAGTTTTGCCTCTTCGGCAAATCCAATTGCAGCCGGCACGCCCGAGTCCGGAACGCCTATTACCATATCCGCTTTAGCTGGCGCTTCCTGGGCTAAGTATTTGCCCATTTTCTTTCGGCAATGATAGAGATTCTTTTTGAGAAGCTCTGAGTCGGGCCGGGCAAAATAGATAAACTCGAAAATACACAAAGACGGCTTTGCCTCCAAAATTTGCTTTCTCTTCATTCCTTTAGAAGATATTACAATCAGCTCTCCCGGTTTTACCTGATCTACAAACTTGGCACCTATGATATCCAAGCCGCAAGTTTCAGAAGAGATAATATAATTATTCTTCAGTTTACCGATACAAAGCGGTCTTATGCCATGAGGGTCACGAAAAGCATAAAGCTTGTCCTCGGTAATCATCGCCACCGAGTAAGCTCCCTCTAAAAGATTCATCGTCTGAAGAATAGCTTTCTCGACCGAGCCATCACCGACAAAAGAAGCTATTAAGTCAGCAATGACTTCCGTGTCACTTGTGGAATTAAAAAAACTGCCGTTTCTAGTAAGCATTTCTTTCAAATGTTTAGAGTTTACAAGATTTCCGTTGTGCGCCAGGGCAAGCGTTCCTTCTTTGAACGTTTTGTGTATAGGTTGGGCGTTCTCCCATTTGGTCGAGCCGGTAGTTGAATATCTGACGTGTCCTAGAGCAATATTTCCTTGTAGTCCGGCCAGGCTTTTTTCGTTAAAAACCAGGGGAACAAGTCCCATGTCTTTTACAACAAATATCGAGTTGCCATCACCTACGGCAATTCCGGCACTTTCCTGCCCACGGTGCTGCAAAGCATGGAGGCCAAAATAAGTAAGGCGGGCTACATCTTCTTTGGGAGCAAAAACTCCATATACGCCGCACGCCTCTTCCGGTTTGTCTTTTTTAAAGGGTTTTGGGGTCTCGGCTTTTCTCTCCCTGTTGAGGGGTATATCTGCCCCCTCATCCCAACCTTCTCCCCGTTGGGGAGAAAGGGTGCGCTTTACATCTCTCCTCTCCCCAGCGGGGAGA
>JAUUWJ010000008.1 GCA_030589175.1 Actinomycetes bacterium | reverse complement strand
ACTCAAGAATTATCGGTTTATTATCTACTGAAAGTGTATCGCCCGTAGTTGTTTTTTTTAGACCAACCAAGGCTACGATATCGCCGGCATAAATCTTTTCAAGATCTTCCCGATAGTTAGCGTGCATTTCCAAAATGCGGCCGACTCTTTCTTTGGCGCCTTTTGTCGTATTTTGAATATAGCTGCCAGTTTCTAATGTGCCGGAATATATTCTTACAAAAGTGAGTTTTCCAACGTAGGGATCAGTCATAATCTTAAAAGCCAGCGCAGAAAAAGACTCGTCGTCAGAGCTATTTCGTTTTTCCGGCTTACCTGTCTTTGCATTTATGCCTTCTATCGGCGGAACATCTGTCGGAGCCGGCAAATAATCAATAACCGAGCTTAAGAGCGGCTGTACTCCTTTATTCTTAAACGCAGAGCCGCAAATAACCGGTGTTATGGCAATTCCCAATGTCGCTTTTCTAAGTGCTTTCTTGATCAATTCAGCATCATATTCTTCGCCTTCAAGATATTTATGGAGTAAATCATCGTCGTACTCGGCAATCATGTCCATTAATTTATGATGATAATCTTCTGCTTGCTCTAAATAATCTTCAGCAATGGGTCCGCTTTCATAAGAAGTTCCAAGATCATCCTTATAAGTTATTGCTTTCATTTCTACCAAATCAATAACGCCTTTAAAATCTTCTTCCTTACCAATCGGTAACTGAATAATAGCGGGATGGGCTCCTAGACGATCTTTCATCATTTTTACCACGTTTAAGAAATCCGCACCGGTTCTATCCATCTTATTAATAAAACTGATTCGCGGGATATTGTACTTATCAGCTTGACGCCACACAGTTTCCGATTGCGGTTCGACTCCGCCCACAGCACAAAATACCGCAATTGACCCATCAAGGACCCTAAGAGAGCGTTCTACCTCTACAGTGAAATCCACATGGCCGGGCGTGTCTATAATATTTATTCGGTGGTCTTCCCAAAAAGCTGTCGTAGCCGCTGAAGTAATAGTAATGCCTCTCTCTTGCTCTTGCTCCATCCAATCCATTACAGCAGAACCTTCATGAACTTCGCCCATTTTATGTGTTCGACCGGTATAGTAAAGTATACGCTCGGTAGTAGTTGTCTTGCCGGCGTCTATATGAGCCATTATTCCTATGTTTCTCGTTTTTCCGATTGGAAATCGTTCACTCGTTTTTTCGTTCAATATCGTTCAATATAAAAAATAAAATCTAAAAAATAATAAAGATGCAAACAAACCCTAATATAAGTTTGTAATACTTAATTATCTTTTCTGTTTTTTATTTTCTACTCTCCTTTTCCCTTAGTTTTTTCTTTCTTTTCTTCTAATTTATTATTTTTTCTTTTTAATCTTTTACCTTGAGCACATTACCACCGGTAATGTGCGAAGGCTCTGTTAGCTTCGGCCATTTTATGAATATCTTCTCTTTTCTTTACCGAGCTTCCTTGATTTTTCGAAGCATCGATTATCTCGTCAGCCAGAGATTCGGCATACGTCTTTTTTCTGCGCTCTCTGGAATATGTTACTATCCAACGAATAGCTAAAGTCGTTGAACGCCGTTTCGGAACTTCAACCGGTACCTGGTAAGTTGCTCCGCCAACTCTTCGCGGCTTGACTTCTAGAACCGGGCTAACACTCTTTATCGCTTTCTTCAAAACTGGAATCGAATCTTGCTTCGTCTTCTTCTTGATAATGTCTAGTGCCGAATAAACTGTATTTCTGGCTAAATCTCTTTTGCCATCCAGTAATACTCTATTTATGAGCTTCGATACAATAAGTTCATTGTAGATCGGATCGGGCTGAATTTTTCTTACTTCGGGCCTGTTTCTTCTGGGCACAATAAATCCTTATTTTTCCCTTCTCGTTCCATATTTCGAACGAGCTTGTTTGCGATCAACAACGCCAGCTGTATCCAGTGCCGCTCTGACAACTTTGTAGCGTACACCGGGTAAATCTTTCACACGCCCGCCTCTTATCAAAACAATTGAGTGTTCTTGCAAGTTGTGCCCTATTCCGGGAATAAAAGCAGTAACTTCGACGCTATTTGTCAGCCTGACCCTGGCAATTTTACGCAGGGCCGAATTCGGCTTTTTAGGAGTTGTTGTAGAAACTTTGGTGCACACGCCTCTTTTCTGTGGCGCTCCCGATAAAGCCGGTGTCGTAACTTTTCTTCCAATTTTTTTCCGTCCTTTACGGACTAGCTGACTTAATGTCGGCATAATTTCCTATTAGACATCGTTATTCGTTTTTCGTTGTTCGTTCATAGCCTAGACTCTAACCTCTTTTGCAAATAACGGATAGATACAATCGATTAACGACCCGCCTGCCAGAGCCAAATGGATCATTTGCCATTGGCGGGCAGGTGAACACATAACGGCGAACCTTTTACCCTTTCTGCATTATAAAAGCAGCTTGCTTAAACAAACTGCTTTTACTTAATCAAGTAAAATTTCTTAAAATACTGCTATTAGTTATCTTAAATTACTATTTTTGCCCCGTTCTGTCAAGAAATCTCGCAGCTCAAACTGGTCATTAAATGTCATCACGATAATCGATAAATTCACTTTTACTTGGTAGTAGCCGAAGAACCTTTTCCCTTGTCGTTTTCATTTTCATCAATTAAAGGTGCTTCTTTCCCCAGTGAGAGCTCTTCGAGCTCGGCACCCGGGCTCAAAACTTCATCCGATTGAGCATCTTCTTCTATGACAGGCGGAATTGGTATTTCCCCTAGCGGTTTTATCTCGGTGTTACGATATTTAGCCAAGCCAGTAGCTGCCGGAATAAGTTTTCCTATAATTACATTCTCTTTCAGTCCTAATAAAGGATCGATCTTGCCGCTAATAACCGCATCCGTTAACACTCTTGTTGTTTCCTGAAAAGATGCCGCACTTAGGAAACTCTCGGTAGCTAATGAAGCTTTTGTTATTCCTAAAAGCGTTTGCTTGGCTGTAGCCGCTTTACCTTTAGCTTCTGTCGTTTTTCGGTTTTCCTTTTCGAAAACATGCTTTTCTACAAGCTGTCCCGGAAGCAAATCGGTATCTCCGGCATCCGATACAATCACCCGTCTAAGCATTTGTCTTATTATTATCTCAATGTGTTTGTCGTTAATATCAACACCCTGTGAATGGTAGACTTCTTGTACTTCTTTCAATAAGTATTCTTGTATAGCCATAACTCCCTTAATCTCCAGGAGATCATGTGTATTTATGGAACCGTCAGTAATCTGGTCGCCGGCTTCTACTTGTTCACCATTGCGTACTCGCAGATGAACTCTGCGCGGCAGTTGATATTCCTTTTCACTTTTCTTTCCTTTAACAGTTATGGTTTTGTGTTGCTCTTCCTCGGTTATTTTTACTTTGCCGCTGATTTCAGCTATTACCGCTTGTCCTTTAGGCCGACGGGCCTCAAACAATTCAACTACCCGCGGAAGGCCATGGGTAATATCTTCTCCCGCAACGCCACCGGTGTGAAAAGTTCTCATTGTAAGCTGTGTTCCGGGTTCACCAATTGATTGAGCACCAATAATACCGATAGCCGTTCCGATCTCAACTAGTTTACCTTCGGCCAAAGACCAGCCATAGCAGATGGCACAAGTACCTACTTTGGTTTCGCACCCTAGAACCGAACGCATCTCGACACTTTCTACGCCCGCTTTATGAAGCTTGTTCAGTTCATCATCATTAATCTCTTGTTTCGCCCCAATTAAAGTCTCACTCTTCTTCTTGGGATTCATAACTTTTTTAAGAGTATAGCGGCCAAATAAATTTCGGTTAGGTTTACCTTCATCATCTTTTACGTTTACGATTATGCCCTTCTTGGTTTTGCAATCTTCATCTCTAATAATTACGTCCTGACTAACATCAACAAGACGTCTTGTAAGATAACCGGAGTCAGCTGTTCTAAGTGCCGTATCGGCTAGACCTTTTCTAGCTCCGTGAGTTGAAATAAAGTACTCTAAAACAGTCAAGCCCTCTCTAAAATTGGCTTTAATAGGCCTGTCAATAATATCGCCTTTAGGATTGGCAACCAGACCCCTCATTGCGGCCAGCTGCCTGATCTGTTTAATATTTCCCCGTGCTCCCGAATTTGCCATCATGTAAATCGGGTTGAACTTGTCAAAGCTTTTTTCCATTGCTTCCGATACGACTTCGGTCGCTTCCGTCCATACATCGACTACTTTTTGATGGCGTTCATCATCAGTTATAAGACCTCTTCCGTATTGCTTCTCGATTTCTTCTATTTTTTCTTCGGGCTCCTCCAAAAGTTGCCATTTATTTTCAGGAATTGCAATATCATCAATGCCAATGCTTAACCCATTCAAAGTTGCATAATGAAGGGTAATTGACTTAAATTTGTCTAGAATCTCTTGTGTTTCGTTTGTTGAATAGCTCTTAATTACCTGCTCTACCAAGATTGATGTTTGAGACTTGCTAACTTCATAGTTGATATACTCAAAATCTTCGGGAAAAACCTGATTAAATACAATTCGTCCGGGCGTAGTTTCAATGATCTCGCCTTTATGACGCAGCTTGATCCATGTATGAAGACCGATATTCTTGCCCTCCAATGCGTGAAAGACTTCTGCCGAATCAGAATAATACTTCCATTTTTTCGGCTTTTCTTCTTTTTCAGCAGTCAAATAAAATGCTCCTAAAACTAAATCCTGAGTGGGCGTTGCCAATGGCCTTCCGTGGGCAGGCGACAAGATATTATTAGAGGAAAGCATTAAAATACGGGCTTCTGCTTGAGCTTCAGCTGAAAGAGGCAAGTGAACCGCCATTTGGTCACCATCAAAATCGGCATTAAAAGCCGTCGTTACCAACGGATGGATCTGTATTGCTTTACCTTCAACCAAAACCGGTTCAAAAGCTTGAATGCCCAGACGGTGTAGCGTAGGCGCTCTATTCAGTAATACAGGATGATCGGCAATTACTTCTTCCAAAATATCCCAAACCATGTTCTTTTTACGCTCGACCATCCGTTTCGCACTCTTGATATTTTGAGCATGGCCGCGCTCGACGAGCTCTCTCATTACAAAAGGCTTAAATAGCTCTAAAGCCATAACTTTAGGCAAGCCACATTGATAGAACTTCAATTCAGGACCGATAACGATAACGCTTCGACCGGAGTAGTCAACTCGCTTTCCGAGCAAGTTTTGACGAAAACGCCCTTGCTTGCCTTTTAGCATATCGGAAAGCGATTTCAGTGGACGATTACCGGGACCGGTTACTGGTCGACCACGCCGGCCGTTATCGAACAATGCATCTACTGCCTCCTGGAGCATCCTTTTTTCATTATTTACGATAATCTCCGGTGCTCCTAAATCAAGTAGTCTTTTAAGCCGATTATTACGGTTAATAACGCGGCGATATAAATCGTTAAGATCGGAGGTGGCAAAACGGCCTCCGTCCAGCTGGACCATAGGCCTTAAATCCGGCGGAATGACCGGGATTGCTTCCATTATCATCCACTCAGGATTATTCTCAGACACTTTAAAAGAATTAACTACCTTTAATCTTTTTATGGCTTTCTTTTGTTTTTGTCCAGTTGATTCACTAATAACATCTCTAAGATGCTTAGCTTCCTTCTTGAGGTCTATCTTAGAAAGTAATTGTCGTAGGGCCTCGGCACCCATGTAAGCTTTAAAATATTCCGGATAACGAGTTCTTAAATCATAGAATAGCTGCTCATCAACAATTATTTGTTGGGGCTGCATGCCTTTAAGAGTAGTAAATACATACTTGGCCCACTCTACGTCGTGCTTCGTTTTACTCTCGATATTCTTCTTTACTTTTTTTATCTCATTTTTCAGTTTCTTTATTTCTTTCTTAATTTTTGGTTGAGTTTTTGGTACTTCCTCGCCTTTTGCCGGCTTGGCTTCTCCTTTGAGTACCGCTAAACGCTTTTCTCTAACTCCAACTTCTTCCTTTAAGCGTTTTTCCTCTTCCTTTTCCAGACCTTCTATTTCTTCAGCAAGTTCTTCTTGAAGCATTTTTATGTCTTCTTTCAGCTTGCTTTTAACTACATCGGTTACCATGTAAGCTGAAAAATACAGGACTTTTTCAAGATCACGAGGCCTAATATCCAGCAAGTAGCCCATACGAGAAGGTATTCCTTTGAAATACCAAATATGAGCAACAGGTGCTACCAGCTCGATGTGTCCCATGCGATCCCGGCGAACCTTTGAGCGAGTTACTTCAACGCCGCATCTTTCACAAATAATGCCTTTGAAACGGACTCGCTTGTATTTTCCGCAATAACATTCCCAGTCTTTAGTAGGACCAAATATTTTTTCGCAGAAAAGACCGTCTTTTTCCGGTTTTAGCGTATGGTAATTTATGGTCTCCGGTTTCTTCACTTCTCCGTTTGACCAGCGACGAATCATCTCCGGCGAAGCAATACCTATTTTGATGTAATCAAAATTGTTAATGTCTAACAAATCTTCCTCCCAAATTAGATGACTAGATTGCTAGAGTTAAGATAGCTAAGTTTAATATTAATCCCTAATCTCTAACCCTCTTGCTCTTCCACCTTTGTTTTTGTTTCCGGTTGAGGCGTTTCACCTTCAAGAGCCTTTATAGCTTCTTTTTTTTGCTCTTCATCTGTGACTTTTCCGCCTATTTCAAAACCGAGTTTCTCGGCAGTCTTAGCCACATCGTCTTCGATTTCTTTAAGCTCGATTTCCTCACCGGCTTCACTTAAAACTTCAGCGTTCAAGCCAAGGCTCTGCATTTCTTTTATCAAAACCTTAAATGATTCCGGAATACTCGGTTCTGGTATATTTTCACCTTTTACAATTGCTTCATAAGTTTTTACCCGACCCACAACATCATCTGATTTAACAGTCAACATTTCTTGAAGCGTATATGCAGCTCCGTATGCTTCCAATGCCCATACTTCCATCTCACCAAAACGCTGACCGCCAAATTGAGCTTTTCCACCGAGAGGCTGCTGAGTTACTAATGAATATGGCCCGGTCGAGCGAGCGTGAATCTTATCGTCGACTAAATGCAACAATTTCATCATGTATATGTAGCCAACCGTTACCTTCTCATCAAGCTGCTCACCTGTACGGCCATTGTAAAGTGTAGCTTTGCCGTCCTTAGGCAATTTGGCGTCTTTTAAAGCTTTCTTGATCTCGTCTTCAGAAGCGCCGTCAAAAACAGGTGTTGCTACAAATACTCTATTGTCTTTGTCTTTTTTTCCGCCTTTTGTATCCCAACCAGTTGCCACAGCCCAGCCAAGATGCGTTTCTAATATCTGGCCTACGTTCATTCGTGACGGTACGCCGAGGGGATTCAAAATAATGTCAACCGGCGTGCCATCTTCGAGAAAAGGCATATCTTCTTCCGGTAGAATCTTGGAAATAACACCTTTATTACCGTGTCTTCCGGCTAATTTGTCACCCTCAGAAATTTTGCGTTTATGAGCCACGTAGACTCTGACCAGCTCATTTACCCCCGGAGGTAACTCGTCTCCATCTTCTCTTCTAAATCTGTGCACACCAATAACTTTTCCAGTCTCTCCGTGAGGGACTTTTAAAGAAGTATCTCTTACCTCTCTTGCTTTTTCGCCAAATATAGCTCTTAACAACCTTTCTTCGGCTGTAAGTTCTGTCTCACCTTTTGGCGTAACTTTTCCGACAAGATAGTCGCCCGGATTTACTTCGGCACCAATATAGATTACGCCATTTTCATCTAGATCTTTTAGAGATTCTTCACTTACATTCGGAATGTCACTCGTAATTTCTTCAGGACCTAATTTTGTGTCCCTTGCTCCTACTTCATGTTCTTCGATATGAACAGAGCTTAATGTATCATCTTTTACTAATCGCTCACTTACTACAATTGCATCTTCATAGTTGTAGCCCTCCCAAGGCATAAATGCGACTAGCAAGTTTTTACCTAAAGCCAACTCGCCCATATCCGTTGCCGGTCCATCTGCAAGAACTTGATTTACCTTCACTTTATCTCCCTCTTTTACCTGTGGTTTTTGGTTAATCGAGGTACCTTGGTTTGAACGGCTAAAACGTTCGAGCTTATACTCGTCAACTTTCTTGGAACCTACTTTGACTTCGATCCTATCGGCATCAACATATAAAACCGTACCAGCATTTTGAGCCAATACTATTTCTCCGGTATCGCGCACAGCCCGGTGTTCGATTCCCGTACCAACCAGAGGTGCTTCGGTGCTTACAAGAGGAACCGCTTGCCGTTGCATATTGGCGCCCATCAAAGCTCTGTTAGCATCATTATGTTCGAGAAACGGGATTAGGGCTGTACTTACACTTACAATTTGTTTCGCCGAAATATCCATATAATCAACCTTTTTGGGTTCGACATTTTCTACTTCTTTTTTGGTTCTAACCAGTACTCTTTTTTGCTTAAAACGGCCTGTCTTTTCATCGAAAGGCGTATTAGCTTGGGCAATTACATACTTATCTTCCTGGTCAGCCGTCAGATACTCTACTTTACTGGTCAATTTTCCGTCTTTGGCCACTCGATAAGGTGTCTCGATAAAACCGAATTCATTAACTCTGGCATACGAAGCCATGGAACCAATAAGACCGATATTAGGGCCTTCAGGAGTTTCAATCGGACACATCCGGCCATAATGAGAAGGGTGAACGTCACGCACTTCAAACCCGGCCCGCTCTCTTGATAATCCACCGGGACCTAGCGCAGACAACCTTCTTTTATGAGTAAGGCCGGCCAATGGATTTGTCTGGTCCATAAATTGAGAAAGTTGAGAGCTGCCGTAAAATTCTTTTATTGCAGCTACGATAGGCCTTATATTTATCAAAGTCTGCGGTGTTATACTTTCCGTATCTAAAGTCGTTAACCTTTCCCTAACTACTCTTTCCATTCTGGCCAAGCCTATCCTGAATTGATTCTGTATAAGTTCGCCGACCGTACGTATCCGGCGATTGCCGAAATGATCGATGTCGTCTATTTCGCCTTCGCCTTCGTCAAGTTTGACTAGATAGCGAACAGTTTCCAGTAAATCTTCTTTGGTAAGAGTTGTAGTATCTAAAGGTTTTTCTAGCCCGAGTTTTTTGTTTACTTTATACCTTCCCACACGGGCCAAATCATAGCGTTGAGGGCTAAAAAACAGCGTATCGATGAGCGTTCTCGTGCTGTCTATTGTGGGAGGCTCACCCGGTCTAATCTTACGATAAAGTTCAATAAGAGCTTCTTCCGTTGTTTCTGTCGGATCAGCCTCTAAAGTCTGTTTAATTGTTTCGGCATTATCAAATAAAGCCAGAATCTCTTCATTATTTCCAAAACCCAGTGCTTTTAAAAGAATAGTTACCGGTACTTTTCGTTTTCTGTCGACTCTTGTGTTAACTATGTCTTTCTTGCTAATCTCCATCTCCAACCAAGCACCCCGGCTAGGAATAATCTTCGCCGTGTAAATAAGGCGGTCACTGGTCTTATCAACTTCTTGGTCGAAATACACACCGGGCGAACGCACTAACTGACTTACGATTACTCTTTCCGTGCCATTAACAACAAACGTCCCCTTAGTCGTCATTAAAGGAAAATCTCCCATAAAGACTTGTTGCTCTTTAATTTCACCGGTCTCTTTATTAATAAAGCGAACCATAACAAAGAGTGGTGCTGAATATGTCATATCTTTTTCTTTGCACTCGGCTACGTTATATTTTGTTTCACCGAACTCATACTCGCCGAACTCAACAGCCAGCGTTCCCTTGAAGTCAAGGATTGGTGAGATATCGTTAAACGCTTGGGACAAACCCTTTTCCAGAAGCCATTTGAATGAGCTTTTTTGGATACCGATCAAATTGGGTATTTCTAAAATTTCAGGAATTTTTCCAAAAGTATATCTTTTTCTTAAGCCTGACTGGTGTGTTTTCACCTATAACTCCTTTTTTATAAAACTTGACTGAAAAAAAATGAAAAGGTAAAATTGCAAAAAGAATCCCCTCTCAGGGAGTTTTTTCTCTTGACTAGTAACTCGATCCCGTTGCTTTTGGTCACAAACTATAAATATACCAACCTGCTTTTGCTATGTCAACAAATATCTCTATTATTTATCTTAAATGTTAGACAATAAAACATGTTCAGAAATGTACCTTATTGAAATAATTTAGTTTGCCATTAGAGATTTATTATTTATAAGAAAGCTTTCCTTATCATCAACCAATAATTTGGAGAATTTTCCGGAGATAGCCTTGAAGCGCTCCAGTACTCTTTTGGCTTCACTTCCTTTTACTACATAAGGTTGCCCGCTATATGTTATTATGACCGGCCAAATCCGAGCCGACTTATACTCGCCCTTACTATTTAGCTCAACTCTTAGAATAATGCTCTCTCCCGTTCTTACCTTAAAATGATCAAAAACAAAATTTCCTAAACTATAGATGATTAATCTGTTCTTATACTCAGCTATACCTTGAGTTACGTGAGGGTGGTGGCCCAGCACTAAATCGGCTCCGGCATCAATTGAGGTAGTAGCAAGCTCTTTTTGTTTACCCGTCGGATAATCTTCGTATTCTTTGCCCCAGTGAAAAGCGACAATTACGATGTGCACCTTTTTCGAAAGAGATTTTATTTTTGAAGCTACTTTAGCAGGGTCTCTAGCCGGCGCAATTCCGGGTAATTTACTAGTTGGAAATGAATTAAACGGAATGACATCAGAAAAAGAAAGGAAGCCCACTTTCAAGTCACCTACTTTTGCTATTGCCGGTTTGTAAGCTTCCTGCTTGTTTGCCCCCGCACCACTGAATCGTATACCTGCTTTCTTTAATAAAGCTCTGGTTTGATTTAGCGACCCTAAACCAAAATCTAAAGCGTGGTTGTTGGCAAGCGCTACAATATCAATACCCGCGTATTTTAGAGAATTAATTCCTTTGGGGGTACCCTTAAAAACTACATCTTTACCCTTTGTCGGAGTTCCTTTCTCAGCAAGGGGCGATTCTAAGTTGACAATCGTCAAATCAGCTTTGAGAAATGAAGTAACTTTGGAAAAAGGCCAGTTGGCTCCGTTTGCCACTACAGCGGCTTTTACTCGCCTGTCAAACATAACATCGCCTACTGCTGATATCAGGACAGATTTTGTTTTAGGAGATAGTTCTTCTTTGTTGGAAGACGCCTTTCTAATTATTTCTTGTTTTTTATAAGAGACCTTCTTTTTAAGCGCTTTTTCCGGACTCTTTTTAAGAATAGCTGCTGTTGTAATCCCTAGAGCAAGAATAAATACAAATATTGCTGCATAAAAGCGATAATTAGCTCTTCTCAATTGAGCGGCTCCATAAAATACTTGCCAGCACAGCCGATACCAACGATATATAAATCAAAATAAATGCGTGATAAAACCAGCCTAGCCTGAACCAGTTGCGAGCTGCTCTTTGCGAAGATTTGAAGGCTACATAGATCAGGGATTTTGCGCTATAAATTTTTAGAACCGGCCTTCCTTTCACCATAGTAGTGTTGTGCAAAAACCAGCCCCTGCCGCTATCAAATAATAGTTTATACGGTACACCGTCTTCGCCTTTTATAACTAAGTAGTACTTCTTATTTGCCTTTAAAGTTTTGAAGTTAAATTTATAAAGCTGAGCGTGCAAAAGACCGCCTTTATCAAAAATATGCTTTACAAGGCGCTTCTTTTGCGAGCTATCTTCATAAAGTGAAAACTCAATTGAGCCTCCTACCGGTCTGTTGTAAGTCAGAAAACCAAGTGCTAAGGAATTGAAATCATCCGGTGACTGAATTTCAAAACCAAAGGATTGCTTATTTAGCACAAGTCTGTCTTTTCCGCTGATCTCAACACTTACCGGTACGTCAACTTTCAGCCCGAAAGAAATGGCAATAATAGATATAAAAATGGCTAAAACAATTAAATATTTTCTCATCAGAAATAATAAAAGGGCAAAATGTAGTAAAATACTGCGCTTAAATCAAGCAAAATCATACCAAAAGTTAGCGCAGCAAAAGCCAAATATCCCTTATCGAACGATAAAATACGCT
>JAUUWJ010000134.1 GCA_030589175.1 Actinomycetes bacterium | reverse complement strand
AATTACTGGTTGGCAATAACCAAAATCAACTGGGTACCGAGCATTTACTGTTGGCCTTGTTAAGCGATTTTCAGGGTACGGTATCCAAAATATTTAAAGTCTTAGGTGTCGATATTGATACCGCTAAGACCAAGGTTAATCAGGTCATTAGCTTGTCTAAGAAAAAAAGCAGCGCTCCAAAAAGCGGCGTTGCTCAAATCTTTATTACGCCTGAAGCTCAACAAGTTTTTACCGTGGCTGAACAAGTAGCTAAAGAACTCGGAGACAAACAAGTAGGCACTGAGCATTTGCTGCTTGCTATTGCCAAATCTGATGCCGGTAGTGGCGCCGTTGTGTTAATCGAATTAGGTTTAAACGTTGCTGATATAGAAAATGCTATAAAGCAGATTAAAGGCAGCGCAGACTTTGAAGACGAAAACTCACCTTCCCTGCTAAAAAAATACGGTACTAATCTAACCGAGCTCGCAAGTAAAGGTGAACTCGACCCGGTCATCGGCCGAGAAACGGAAATAAAAAGAGTTATGCAAATACTTAGCCGCCGTACAAAGAACAATCCCGTGCTTATAGGTGATCCCGGGGTCGGTAAAACAGCTATTGTTGATGGTTTAGCTCAAAAAATAGTAAACAAAGAAGTTCCCGAGCTTCTGAAAGATAAAGAAGTTATATCGCTTCAAATGGGCACAATAGTCGCCGGTACAAAATTTAGGGGCGAATTCGAAGAAAGACTTAAGGGCCTTCTCGATGAAATCAAGAAGCGTAAAGGCGAAATAGTGCTGTTCATTGACGAACTCCACACAGTTGTCGGAGCAGGAGCAGCCGAAGGTGCGATTGATGCTTCTAATATGATGAAACCAATGCTCTCCCGAGGCAATTTGCAGGCCGTTGGAGCAACAACCATTGATGAGTATAGAAAATATATTGAAAAAGACCATGCCTTAGAACGACGTTTTCAGCCTATAAACGTTGACGAACCGAGTGTTGAAAATACAGTGAGCATTCTAAAAGGGCTGCGGCCAAGATACGAAGACCATCATAAGGTTAAAATTAGCGATGAAGCTCTTGAGGCCGCTGCAAAACTCTCTAAGCGCTATATATCGGACCGCTTTTTGCCCGATAAAGCCATAGATCTAATCGATGAAGCAGCGTCAAAACAAAGGCTTGAGTCTATAATCTTGCCGCCAAACTTGATGAAGTTAGAAAATAAACTACTTGATCTGACAAAAGAAGGAAAACAAGCGGCAGATGACCGTGATTTTGAAAAGGCGGCCAAGATACGCTCAGAAACCGACACGATTCAAAAAGAGCTTAAGGAAAAAAAGGATAAATGGCTCAAGGAAAAAGGCATACCGAAAAGTGCTACTGTGTCAGCCGAGCATATCGCTCAAGTTGTAGCCGGTTGGACAGGCATTCCTGTTACCAACTTACTTCAAACTGAAAGTGAGAGGCTTGTCCATATGGAAAAACAGCTTCATAAACGCATTATCGGTCAAGAAGAAGCGGTAAAAGTTGTTTCTGAAGCAGTCAGACGGACCAGGGCCGGCCTTAAAGACCCTAACCGCCCAATAGGTTCTTTCATTTTCATGGGGCCTACAGGTGTAGGTAAAACAGAGCTTTCCAAGGCATTGGCAGAGTTTATGTTTGATGACGAAGGAGCTCTTATAAGAATAGATATGAGTGAGTACCAAGAAAAACACACGGTATCTCGCTTGGTTGGCGCCCCGCCCGGCTACGTTGGTTATGACAAAGGCGGACAGCTTACCGAAGCAATAAGAAGACGGCCTTACAGCGTAATATTGCTTGACGAGATTGAAAAAGCGCATCCCGATGTATTTAATGTCTTGCTGCAAATACTTGAGGATGGACGACTTACCGATAATCATGGCCACACGGTAGATTTTAAAAATACCATTGTTATCATGACATCTAATCTTGGAGCCAGAGATCTACAAAAATCTTCGCTTGGTTTTGGCGAATCCAAGGGTAGCCTTGATTATGAAGAGATAAAGAAAAAAGTTCTAACCGAGCTGAAAAAAACATTTAGGCCGGAACTTTTAAATCGAATTGACGAAATTATCGTATTTCATCCGTTAAAAGAAGAACATTTAACTAAAATCATAGATCTTCTTTTAGATAAACTATATAAGTCGCTAGAAGAGAAGAATCTTAAACTAAACATATGTGATGATGTCAAAAAGCTTATAGTCAAAGATGGTTACAGTCCGGAGTACGGTGCCAGGCCTCTTCGAAGATCGATTCAGCAATTGCTAGAGAATCCGTTATCAATGCAGATTATTGAAGGTAAATTCAATGATGGAGATTCAATAGACGTTTCTGCCAAAAACGGAAAAGTTGCCTTTTCAAAAAAAGAAAAGCTCGCTTCGAGCAAAGCTTAAATTTCAAACGTTTAAAAAACAAAGCGCGCTTTATAGCGCGCTTTGTACTTATATATAGCTATATAAAGTAACTTATTGTTATTCTTTAGGATGGTCCGGATCTGGTATACAAGCCTCTACCGGGCATACCTCTGCACATTGCTGCGTATCAAAATGGCCTTCACACTCTACACACGTCTCAGGGTCGATTACATAAATGTCTTCATCCTCAGTAATAGAGTTACTCGGGCACTCCGGTTCGCACAAGCCACATGCGCTACAGTCTTCAGTGATTTTGAATGCCATAAAAAATTACCTCCAAAAATATTTTTTCTACTAGCTAAAATAATCTAACAAAAAGTAACATATTTTGTAAATAGTATCTTAGAAATCAGATGATACCAAATATTAGAATAATAATTTATTATTCTATTAGCAAGCAATATTTAAAATTTCGTGGTTCGTGGTTCGGAAAAGAACCGGTTGTCGTTGGTCGTTTGTCGGTTTTCGTGTCCTGTATCTTAAAAAACCACAACCGACTCACTACAACCCACAAACGGTTTTACACTCGACTCCCTTCTCTTAACTCTAACTTTCGCTTTCCACACTTTACACTATTCACTCTTATACCCGCCTGCCAAAGCCACTTTTACCATAGGCAATGGCGGGCAGGTCTGGTATCTTTAATAAATGTTTGTTGTAATCGGTCTGGGAAATCCGACATATGAGTATGAGGACACGCGTCATAACTTTGGTTACTTATTAATAGACGAACTTATTTCTCGATATAAAGTACCTAAAAAAGACATCATCACCGATAGCCAGATAGGAGTCGTAAGGACTGAAGTTAACCTGGAAAATAATAGGCTAATATTGGCAAAGCCCTTAACTTATATGAACAATAGCGGCTTAGCAGTAAAGAATCTTCTTAAGAAATTCGACGTTAGTCCCGATAATCTAATAGTTGCTTATGACGACTTGGATTTAGCCCTAGAGCAAACAAGAATTAAAAAGGGCGGAAGCGGCGGTGGACATCTAGGCGTAGACTCAATAATCGAGAACTTAGGTT
>JAUUWJ010000251.1 GCA_030589175.1 Actinomycetes bacterium | reverse complement strand
AATAGCGAGAACATTCAAAAGCGTTTTACCTCGAACCTGAATAACTCCAACCCCTGATCATCGAATATACCGGCCTTTTGTTTCGCAATTTCAATTTGCTGGCCTACGGTATCGACTCCGTCAATATCGGGCAGAAGAAGTCCTCGGGCCAATTGTTTTTGAACAACAACTCCGAATTTCTTGGGATCGAGTTCATCAGTGGTTTTTATGGGGATGAGATTCGACAAGACGTCTACACTGTATTGTAATTTGTTAAGCTCGTCTGCTTGAACCGGTGTAAAGCGATAATCTTTTGTTGAAGCGTTTATGGCATTGTTTATGATTTCTTTAGCCAAGAATTCTTCTTGAGGCTCAATCGTGCCCAGACAGCCTCTTAACTTGTCATTAATCTTAAGGCTTACAAACGAAGCGGATTTTTGTTCCAGAAATGGGTGTTTAGGCACTGAGGTAATAATGATTCCTTTAAGAATATAATTTTCTACCGCCTCTTTAGCTAGTTGCTTTATGATTTTTTTTAAATCATTCAACTGAATCACCGATCAAAAAGAATGGTTTTGCCTCTAATATTTTAATATAAACAATTTTGCCTATTAAAGAATCACTGCTCTTAAAGTGTACGAGCTTACCGGTTTTTGTGCGACCGGTAAGTAATTTATTGTCTTTTTTAGAGGTTTCTTCTACTAGAATATCTACAGTAGCTCCTTCAAGTTTCTTATTTTGTTTCAAGCTAATTTTGTTTTGAAGCTTAACAAGTTTTTCAAAACGTTTTAGTTTTGTTTGGTAGTCGATATGGTTTTTTAAGCTGGCAGCTGGAGTACCCTCTCTTTTTGAGTATATAAACGTGAAGGCTTGGTCAAATTGCGACTTTTCAACCAAATCCAAAGTCTCGTTAAAGTCAGTTTCCGTCTCGCCGGGAAAACCGACCATGATATCAGTCGTTATGCTTGCTTTTGGCAAATGTCTTCGAATCATAGATATAAGACTCAAATAATGCTTTTTACTATAATTACGCCCCATTTTTTTGAGTATTACATCTGAGCCGGCTTGAAATGGCAAATGGATATGCTCACACACATTTTCGCACTCTTTTATTACAAGAATAATATCTTCACTTAAATCTTTAGGATGGGAGGTTGTGAACCTGATTCGCTCTATACTCGTTTTACTGACTTTTTCCAGTAAGCTTGAAAAAGACGGTTTGTTGTATAAGTCCTTACCGTAAGAATTTACATTTTGCCCAAGCAACGTAATATCAATAACATTTTCATCAGCCAAAGTTTTAATCTCAGAGATGATATTTTCATGTTTTCGGCTGACTTCTTTGCCCCGGACTTGAGGCACCACGCAGTATGTACAATGATTATCACAACCTCGGTTAATAGCTACCCATGCTTTGTGTTCACTTTCCCTTTTAAAAGGCAAATCGGAGTTAAACTCGGGCTGCATGTCTGTTTTAGAATATCTATTTCCGTTTAGGTTGGCTAATAAATTCGGGAGGTCTTTAAGGTTTTGGGTGCCGAACACAAAATCAATTTGCTTAAATCTTTCTAGTAGCTTTTTAGATTCTTTTTGGGCTAAGCAACCTCCAACCGCAAATTTGGCACTATTCTTAAAGTTTGTTGAACTGAGCTGGCCGTAAAATTTATCGTCGGCTGACTTTCTCACACAGCACGTATAATAAATAACGAGGTCGGCATCTGAAATGTTTTTAGACTCTTTATAGTTTAAGGTTTCTAAAAGTCCGCATATCCTTTCAGAGTCATGCTTATTCA
>JAUUWJ010000151.1 GCA_030589175.1 Actinomycetes bacterium | reverse complement strand
AAAGGAAACAGTCTAGAGCTTTTAGTAGGATATTCAAAACCGGCTGTTATTCAGAAATCTGAAGGTATTGAGTTCGAGGTACCGAAAGCTACAAAGATCATCGTAAAGGGAATTGATAAAGAACTGGTGGGCCAGGTTGCTTCTAACATTAGGGCAGTTAGGCCGCCTGAGCCATATAAAGGAAAAGGCATTAAATACGTTGGAGAACACATAAGGCGCAAGGCCGGGAAAACAGTAAAAGCTGGCGCTGCCGGGCCAGGAGCACCAGGAGCATAAGTTATGAGTACCTCCGCTAAAGTAATTGCTAGGCAAAAAAGAAAAAAGAGAATAAGGGCAAAAATGTTAGGAACTTCTGAAAAACCAAGATTAGTGGTGTTTAGAAGCTTAAATAATATCCAGTCTCAATTAGTGGATGATATTGAGCAGAAAACGATTCTATCGGCATCGACTCTAGGAAAAAGTATTAAAGGTGAAATAAAAAACAAAAGCAATATCGAAGCTGCAAAAATCATTGGAGAGTTGATTGCGAAAAAAGCCGCTAAGGCGGGCATAAAAGAGGTTGTTTTTGACAGGGGCGGCTACTTATATCACGGCCGAGTGAAGGCACTAGCCGAAGCTGCTCGTAAAGGCGGACTTAAGTTTTAGGAGGGTTATTTGGCGGATTTTGTTAGAGAAAAAGAGCTAATAGAGAAAGTAGTCCATATTAATCGAGTGGCAAAAGTCGTGAAAGGCGGACGCCGTTTTAGTTTGACTGCTTTGGTAGTTGTAGGAGACGGAAACAAAAGAGTAGGTTATGGTCTTGGCAAGGCAAAAGAAGTACCCATGGCAATAAATAAAGCAATTACAAAAGCAAAAAAGAACATGATTGATGTGCCTATGAAAGGCAGTACGATAATTTACAAGGTTACAGGCCGTTTTGGTGCCGCTCAAGTATTATTAAAACCCGCTTCTCCCGGTACAGGTGTTATTGCCGGAGGTCCGGTCAGGGCAATTATGGACGCAGCCGGAATAAAAGACATATTGGCAAAGTCTCTGGGTTCGGCGAATCCGATAAATATAGTCAAAGCTACTTTTGAAGGCTTGAAAAGCTTGAGAAGTGCTCGCGATATTGCTGCACTAAGGGGTTTGGAAGTAGAAGACATTCTACCTAAAAAGCGGGAAAAAGAAAAGCAGACACTGGATACTGGATCCTCGACACTGGAAAAAAAGAAAAAGCAAACAGCGGTAAGTAAACAGTCTAAACTTGATAAAAAAGAAACTTCTAAAAGTAAAAGCAAGAAAGAAACCTCAGTTCAGAAAAAGGAAGCTGAGCAAGATAAAAAGCAAAAAGAAATAAAATCGAAAGCAAGTGTTGAGAAAAAAGGAGAAAAGAAAGAACAGGCTACAAAAAGCGAAAAGCAAACAGTAGCAAGTGCTGATGAGAAAAAGAAAAGTAAGAAAGATAAGACAGGAGAGGAAACGGATAATTAATCTAGTATCCAGTATCTAGAGTCTAGAATCTGAATTTATATGGCGAAGATAAAAGTTACCCAAAAAAGAAGCACAATAGGAAGAACGGTTAACCAAAAGCGAACAGTCAGAGCTTTGGGCTTAAAGCGTATTAGCGACAGCGCTATTCACAACGAAAGCCCGCAAGTTTTGGGCATGATAGATAAAGTGAAACATTTAATAGAAGTCGAAAAGGTAAAATAACTAATAATTTCTAATTTCTAATATCGAAATACTAAACAAGTTCTAAATGGAAATATTCTAATGTTCAAAACGTTTTAGTTTTTAGAGTTTTGGATTTAGATATTGTTTAGGATTTAGGATTTAGTGCTTAGGAATTGTTAAGGAGTAAATAATGGCCGGTTTAAATCAAATAAGGCCCGCACGCGGGGCAACAAAGAAAAGAAAAAGAATAGGTCGCGGAGATGGCTCCGGCCACGGGACTACGGCCGGAAAAGGTACAAAAGGCCAATTAGCAAGATCAGGAGGAGGCAAAGGGCCTGGTTTTGAAGGTGGCCGCATGTCTATTATCAGAAAAATACCGCGCCTTCCCGGATTTAAAAATCCTTTCAAAACAGAATATCAGGTGGTATCTTTAGAACGGCTTAGCCAGTTCAAAGCTAATGTGAAAGTGGATCCGGAAGCTCTTTTCAAAGCCGGAATCATCAAAAAAATGAAAGAGCCGGTTAAGATATTATCTGATGGAAAACTAGACAAAGCTTTAACCGTAAGAGCCCACGCTTTTAGCAAAAAGGCCGAAGAGCTTATTAAAAAAGCAGGAGGAAAAACCGAATTAGTCGAAAGTGGAAAGTGTAAGAAAAAAAACAAGCAATGAGTCTAATTAAGAATTATGAATTTTCACTATCAACTATGGACTAATCGAACTAATTAGTTCGGAGTTAAGAGTCAGGAGTTCGAAGAAAAAATGTCATCCTGACCCCGATGTAACGTCGGAAGAAGGATCTTATTAAAAGTTAAAAATTCAAAAGTGGTAAAAAAGTAAAAAGTTAAAACTAAAACTAATAATGAACAAGGTTTACAAAGAACCAATAACCAACAACGAACAACTAACCGAACGAAGAGAGGTTCTAATTGTTTGATTCTATAAGAGGCGTATTCAAACTACCTGATTTAAGAAATAAAGTTCTCTTTACCGTTATAGTTATCGCAATCTATCGCTTCGGTACTGCTGTCCCTGTTCCCGGTGTAAACAGAGAGATTCTTGCCGGTATTTTAGGCAGGGAATCAGCCGGGATTCTACAATTTCTAAACTTACTATCCGGCGGTGCGTTAGAAAATTTTGCCGTTTTTACTCTGGGCATAATGCCCTACATTACCGCTTCAATTATCATGCAGCTTTTGAGACCGGTAATTCCCAAGATCGATGAGTGGTCCAAGGAAGGCGAAACGGGAGAGCGCAAAATTACGCAATGGACCCGTTTTATGACTTTAGGTCTGGCCATAGTCGAGTCGATTGGAACTATATTCTTATTTCAATCAAGGCTTTTAGAAGCGGCAAAACAAGGTGCCATACAATTTAGTGGATTTACCAACTTAACAAAGCTTCTTATTGTTATTTCACTTGTAGCCGGAACCGTGTTGATTATGTGGCTCGGCGAGCTTATAACACAGCGCGGCATCGGTAACGGTATGTCGATAATCATCACAATAAGTATCTTGGCCGCATTTCCAAAGG
>JAUUWJ010000158.1 GCA_030589175.1 Actinomycetes bacterium | reverse complement strand
ATCCGGTCGATACGAGTTTGTAAAATTTAGACTCTTAATCGTTAATTTTGTGCTTTTTATGGCAAAAAAAATGTTTAGCCAATTAAGTGTGAAATGCCTAAAGTGAGCTAAAGTGCCTATATCTGGTTAACCGGTTAGCCCGTTGTCCGGTATTAAATTACGGGCTAACGGGCATAACGGGCCAACGGGCACAACCTTTTTTAGCTTTAGCTCACTTCAAACTTTAGTTCACTTGTAACTTTTCCAGTTTATCCGGGTTGGGTAATATAAAACATATTTCCGTGGAGGTCAAACAATGGACCATTTGAAAAGGTTTCTTATTCTTTATCTTTTTGTATTCACCATGTTGTGTGGTTGCTCATCAAATGAAGAGAAGAAAGTATCTTATCTTGAAAAAGGGAAGGCTTATTTCGAAAAAGGAGAGTACAAAAGCGCAGAGTTCGAATTCAAAAATGCGATACAAATAGATCCTGAATATATCGAAGCTTATAAAAAGCTTGGCCAAACCCATCTCAAGCTTGGAAATCCTCAAGAGGCTTTCAGGGCATATTCAATGGTTGCAAAGCTTGAGCCGGAAAACTCCAATGCTCAGCTTAAACTTTCCACTTTCTATTTATTAGGGAAAAAACTAAAGAAGTCCCGGGAAAAAGTTGATGCGGTTTTAAGTAAAGAGCCGGCCAATATAGAAGCGCTATTCCTGCTTGCCGGTATCCTTGAACTGGAAAAAAAGCAGAATGAAGCTGTATCTGTATATGAAAAAATTATTAGACTCAACAACAAGGAGTCACGTGCCTATCTGGAGCTCTCCCGTATACTGGTGCGTCAGGGAAAGTTTTCAGAAGCCGAAAAGATTCTTAAGAAGGCGGTCGACATCAATCCTAAAGCTATAAACCCACATCTTGCCCTTTTTAGTTTCTACGACAGTAATAAAGAGTATGGCCGTGCAGAAGCCGAGATAAAGAAAGCCATCGACATAAACCCGGAAATTTCAGATCTTTTTATTGACCTCGGTAATTTTTACTTCAGACATAACCGCATGAGCAAGGCAGAAACAGCATATCTGAAGGCCGTTGTAATCGACCCCAAAAACATAAAGCCCTATATTGTTACCGCAAGATTTTACGATGCTATCGGCAGTAAAGATAAGACGTTAGCCATGTACAACAAAGCTCTTGACCTTCAACCTGAAGATTTTCGGATAATGGACTCAATCGCAAGGTTTTATGTTAAGAATAAAAAAATCGGGGATGCTGAAAAATATATCACTGATATTTTAAAACAAAGACCCAAATATTTTCCGACCAGGATGTTAAAAGGGGAATTCTTTGTCTATCAGCAAAAGTTTGGCGAAGCTATCACATTATTTGACCAGCTAATAGAGGAAGAACCAAGGTATGCCCGTGTCTATTACTTTAAGGGCGTAGCACATTTGGGAAAGGGTGAATCCAGGCTGGCAAAGACAGCCCTTACCAAAGCTATTGAATTAAATCCCAGGCTATTAAAAGCAAAGCTCCTATTGGCCGAAATTTATCTGGGCGAACGCGATTTTAATCTGGCTATGAAAGAAAGCCGGGAGGTTCTTGAAATCGCACCTGAAAGTTTCCAGGCAAAAATGATTTTAGGAAATGTCTACATGTATAAGAGAAAATTTAAGGAAGCAAAGAAGACTTTTGAATCATTAATCAAACTTGCACCGGAAAATCCTGTGGGATACTTTCGTCTGGGTCTTTTGCAGCGTTTGCTGAAAGAGTATGATCCTGCTTTGGAAAACTTTAACAAAGCCATGTCCATAAACCCCGGGCTTATGAATGTATTTACCAATATTATTCTTGTGCATGCCGCAAAAAAGGATTTTGAAACGGCAATTTTAAAGTGTGACAAAAAACTGGAAAAATTACAGGACGCTCCCGAACTACTGGCTATTATCTACAATCTAAAAGGAAGGCTCTACCTTGCGCAGCACAAAGAAAAACAAGCGGAAGCATCATTCAAAAAAGCTTTAAAAGAAAACCCGAATTTCCTGCGCCCTTATTATTCCCTTGGCAGAATATATCTTACAGAGAAAAAAGAGGATAAAGCCATTGAACAGTATAAGAATATCTTGGCAAAAAATCCTAAGCAGACAGCTCCCCATATGCTTTTGGGTACTATTTATGACATGCAAAAAAGGGTTGATCTTTCAGAAAAGCATTACAGGGCGGCACTCGACATCAACCCGGACTTTGCTCCGGCTGCCAACAACCTTGCTTATTTGCTTGTAATGCAAAACAAAAATATCGACGAGGCCTTAGAGCTCGCACGAAAAGCAAAGGAAAAACTTCCCAATGATCCTAATGTAATGGACACACTAGGCTTGATTTATTACCAAAAGGGTTTGTTTGACAGCGCCATCGGTGAATTTGCGGACAGCCTGGAACAACTGCCTGATAATGCGGTTGTGCACTATCATCTGGGCCTGGCCTATTATAAAAAAGGCGACAAGGATCCGGCCAGAGCGGAACTGGAAAAGGCTTTGAATCTGAATCAAGAATTTGAGGGTGCCGATGAGGCTCGACAGATACTAAAAGCACTTTAGGGTTATTTGGGTTTGTTGGCCGGTTGGCCGGTATTATCACACTAAGAGGATGTGGTTTTGAAATTTCTTTCCTTTAAGATACTTATATTATGTATCCTTTTGCCGCCGATTCTTTATATATTTTCTCTACAATCGATTGAGAGTTATCTTAATAAGCGGTATGCAAAGAAGATTGGAGACATTTATACGGGAGATACACGCCCTTTATTTGATGGGAGCGTAAGACTGAAAGATGCCATAAATAATAATATTGAGCGCTATCTTCAAAGCAAGGCGATACTATCATTGGGGGTTAAAGCCAAAGTAACCGTTGCCACAAAACAAAACACGATTTTATATCCTGCTGTTTTTAATGATGAAGAAGGTAACATCCCTCCGTCTGCCCCCATACAAGTAGCCGCTGACAACTACAACCTCATGAATGAAGGCCTTGTGGTAAATGTTGACTTAATACTTGAGCATAACACCCTGCTTTCAAACATCATACTTGCTTT
>JAUUWJ010000016.1 GCA_030589175.1 Actinomycetes bacterium | reverse complement strand
GATTACAACACTCAGTAACCGCGGGAATTATTAGGGCAAAAAACCGATCTTTTGATATTCCCGACTCGGGAAGCGAGTCTCAAAAAACATTGACCGATATGGTGCAAACCGATGCAGCAATCAATCCGGGCAACAGCGGTGGAGCTCTCGCCAATGCCAAAGGAGAAGTAATCGGTATAAATACGGTTATCGCTTCTACTAGCGGAAGTTCAGCCGGTATCGGTTTTGCCATACCAATCGAGAAGGCTATGAGTATTGCTAATCAGCTAATCACTTCCGGCAAGGCCAGTCACCCTTACATCGGCGTAACTATAAAGACCGTCACCGAAGATATCGCAAACGAAAGAGGTATTCCTCAAGGTGTATGGGTACTCCAGGTTATGACAAAAAGCCCTGCCGATAAAGCCGGTTTGGAAGGCGGAGATGTGATTACAAAAGTTAATGGCAAAAAAATTGATGAAGCAGACGAACTTATTACAGAAATCCGAAGAGGTAAAGTCGGCGATAAACTAGAGCTTACATTTGTTCGCAAAAACAAGGAAAGCACTATATCGGTGAAGCTGGCAGAAAAGCCGAGCCGGTTAACGCCCTAAAAGCCCGTTCGTGGTTCGTGGTTCGTGGTGCGTGGTTCGATAATAGATAATAAGAATAGTTGAGTTTTGAAATACTTTTACGGTTAATTATCAGATCACTTCTTTGGTGATCATTATCATTTCAGCACCATATCAACCTAGCTGACTTTAGCTCGTTTTTGGTTATTCGTTAGAATTATGACACTTTTCACTATTTACTATTCACTCTTCTCTTCTAAAGCTAAATCGATTAACTTTGAAACCAAATCTTTAAAGCTAATTCCCTTAGCTTTGGCAGCATCGGGAAAGAGACTTAAATTCGTCAAGCCCGGTACGGTGTTTACTTCTAAAATGAAAGGGTCCTTGCCTTTCGGGCAAATAAAATCAGCCCGGGAAAAACCGCGACAGCCTAAAGCTTTATGAGCAGCTACCGCCATTTTCTTTGCCAGCTCTCTTTGTTTTTTTCCTATTCTCGCCGGAATAATATGATTGCTCAATCCAGCCGTATACTTCGTTCTATAATCGTAAAATTTAGTTTTAGTAGCTATTTCCAGTGTTGGCAAAGCAACCGGGTTAGAATTTCCCAAAACTCCTACTGTAACTTCTGCCCCTTTTACTTGCTGCTCGATTAATATTTCATTATCGTAGACAAAAGCCATCTTTAGCGCTTTAGAGAGCTCTTTTGCCGATTTTACGATGCTCAGACCGATTGTCGAACCCTGGCTAGCCGGTTTCACAACAGCAGGATAACCACATGAACTTCTAATATCTTCTGCGATATCATTCTGGCTTTCTTTTCTGGCCGAAACAAAGCTAGGAGTTTGAATGCCGTTTTCAATAAACAAACGTTTCGACATAGTTTTGTTCATCGCCAAAGCGCTAGCCAAAACACCGGAGCCCGTATAGGGAATCTTCAACGCATCGAGGAGAGCTTGGATTGTACCGTCTTCTCCGCTGTTTCCATGCATTGCAATAAACGCAATGTCCGGTCTTGCATTTTTTAGTCTGGAAATTAAATCCTTGCTGACAGATATTTTTTCAACAGGATAATTGAGAGTAGTAAGAGCTCTGTGCACAGCCTTTGCTGATCTAATAGAAACTTCGCGCTCTTCTGAGTTTCCGCCGTAAAGTAAGGCTACTTTAGGTTTTCTATTGGGTCTTTGAGACATTCTTGCTGCCGCTTAAGTCAAAACGTTCGAGCTCTGTCCTTATTTGCTCAAGTTTCTTTTTAATGCCTTTTTCTTGAAAGCCCAGAGTAGTTTCCGCTTTTTGTAGAACTTTCTCAAACGCAACCTTTGCTTTGTCGACTAGCTCAACCGTTGATTGCCTGGTATCCGTAGCCCAGTCTTGTAGCTTCTGACGTGTTTTTTCTCCCGAGCTTGGAGCAAGAAGAACAGCAATTACTGCACCGGCAAACAAGCCGCTTACTAAGCCTATAGAAAAATCTTCTAATGAAAAACCTTTTTCTTCACTCATTAAATATGCTTCCTCTTTTTCGCCACCATTATAACATATTCACTAAATCGAACCCCATTAATCTTAACAGGCAACAACTTCGTATTGTCATATCTCATCAAAGCCAAAGAGCACAGATATGCTTATGCTTTTTGAGTTTTAGGCACGGTCAAAGATATATAGAGCAAGGGAATTAATAAGTAGGTTACTATAGCCATAGCGGTAATGGCCCCGGTATCGTTGAACAAAAACCCGATTAAGGCCGCCCAGGCCATGGTGAAAAAAGCTTTCTTGATAGTCGGAAAGTGTGTGTCAAACTCCTTTGAGATCTCTTCGTCTTTTTTTACCGTTTGATTCATAAACAAGGCAATGATTACCATTCCCATTAAAATAAAACCGGTAAAAGAAAAAGTTCCCCGCCTGTTTTGCTTAACTTTGCGTGCGATAATATCTGAAATAGCCGTTGCTCCTTTTGCTTGAATGACCGAAATAGCTTTTCCAGTATGAGATTGAGTGGCTTCTTTTCTTACAAAGTCAATTCCCAGAAAAAGTGTCACCACTAAAGCAAAGATGACAATACTTGTTAGAGCTGTTTTCCAAGAGAATCTCTTCTCCATTAATACCTGAGCAAATATAATGGCGGTGGCAGTAACGGTAATTAGTCCTCCCACATTAGCGCCAAGGCTTGGGTGGCCAATTACAAAGCCTACTAAGATCAAAGCTATAAAACCAATGTAGGGCATTGCTTTATTGTTCTTAACAAGCAAGGTGTCAAACAAAGAAGCGACGGAAAACAGCGATGCCCCGATCAAGACGCCCATGTAGACATTTCCGAGACCATAATACCGGCCACCCGATATTATATCCGAGCCCAAAAATGAGCGCTGAGAAAGATTAGTGCCGGTCATGGTGTCAATTATTATTAGAGCGGTTGTAGCACCAACAACAAAGAGTATCGGGCCCAATGACTGTTTTCTAAAAAGCAAGACAGCAAGCGCAGCTACGCCTAGAGCGATTACGATTGCGCTTGTGAAAGAGATGGCAATGTTGTTAGCATCAAGCGGTATTTGCAAAAGGCTGCTAAAAGGTACGGCCAGCAAAAACAATAAGAAGAACTTCAAAGAACTACTAGCTCCTTTGCTGACCTTGCGCCCGGCTCGTCGCAACCAAAAATGAGCCAGTCCGAAAATCAACCCGAAAAGTAAAAAGATAGAGTAACTTATTATTATCGGAGTTCTAAAGGTTCTCATAACAAAGATTTGGCTATGGCGCTCTTTTACAAAATCAACTGTGTTCTTAAGAGGCTCGGCTTTTATTTGGTTTCCGGCGGCTTCAGGCGGAACAGTTAGGCCAAAATGTTTTAAAATTGTCGGCGCTATGTCTATGTTAGCTACTATTCCGCTTCTTCTCGTTGTATCAGAGCTAAGAGCACCCTTTCCAAGCCCGCTTACAATAACCGGAGTCAAATAATCTCTTGCTTTCATCGAATCACTTTGCGGTTTCGGCGTAGTCACTATCGTTAATATGTTTTTTGATTTCAGCTCTTTCATAACTTCGCCTACATATCTGTCCGCTTTAATAAGAGCCTCGCGTCTTTTTTCTTGATTAACGAAGTCGTTCATGTAAAGACGCTGATAATCGACTCTAGCGCTGTCACCTAAGTCTACCGCGACAAAATCAGCTTTGTGTAAGAGAGAGGTGGTTTGTTCAGCCAGTTCTTCATAATCAGTTCTAATGCCGCCGGGAAAACTTTTGTCTTCAGTTGAGGTAGCGCTTGAGACTAAGCCGAAATCGGTTTTGCCTTTCAAATTCATCGTTATCAGAGTAATTTCCCTGTGTTTTTCTTGCAGAGTATCGGCATTACCCAAAGCAGCCGTTTTCTTGCCGCCAACATTTAAGGCTTCGCCAAGCAGGCCGGGAACAACATTGTTTCGGTATTTAAAGCTTTTGGCAGTAGCATTGTTTATGCCCAAGTTGGCAATGTTCTCGTCTTCTAAACTAGCTTTATTATTTTGTAAGTAAACCTCTTTAGCGCTTATCTTTTCTCTAAAAAGGTCCCTCGGCAAATTTTCAAAAGCATTAAATCCCAAGCCGCCCAGGCTGCCTGCTTCCGCTCTAGCTCCGGCACCTATACTCAAATAAAAGCTGCCCGGCCATTTTATGTTAGCCGCTCTGGCATTCATCAATCCAATGGCTCCGTGTCTTTGCAATAAGTCTAAATTTGGCGTGTTAGTCTCTGTTAAATCTTCAAGAGTTACAGAGCTTACAACTATTAGAAGGACTTTTTTTTCTTTCTTCGCCGCCCATGCACTCATTGGCGCAATAATGACCATAGCCAACAAGGCTGCTGCTAAGCCAAGCAATATTGTTTTAAATCTTATTTTTTTTCTTTTAGATTTATTAAGCATTAATACCAGTCCGCCTGGATAACAATTTATCTTTTTGTATTCTTCTATGAGTAAGAAAGCCTGTCAACTTCTCTAAACTATACACTCAATTTTTAAGTGAAGTTTAAAGCTAAATTAAGACTTGAGCAAAGCCTTATTAGGGCTGAGCAGTTACTTTAGCTTTGTTTTGTTTGATGTTATTAAAGTAACAACGCAAGTGCTTCACTTTTAAGAAATTATGACCTAAAATTTTGGCTCCCTCAATATCGGCGGCCAGAGGATCGTAACTTCCAACAAGAATATTTTTAGGTGGACTACAAGGCCTTCCGCCAAACAGATGACCCTTCTTCAAGCCTATTGCCCCGTCTATTATAGCCAAGTTTATGGGACGATAAGTAGCAACATCAGCTGCTGCTTGGTGAATGTTGTGGCGATGAGCTTTTGATTTTCGAAAACGCCACCATCCTTTGTAATGTTTGGCCGGCAATATACCGATTAGGTTTTTGATACTTAAAGTTGTTGTACAAAACGTATGATCCTTAAGAACAGCGGCGCTAATTAAAAATCCATCAGTTATAATTTTTGGAAGAAGCACTTCTTTAAACAGGGGAAGATTTCGATTTTGAAGCTTTACAATCTCTTCTTCAGAATCCAAATCAACTAAATCAATGCCGAGCGGTTTAAGACGCTCAAAAAATCTAAGCTTTTCAAAAGACTCTACTGCATCACAACCAGCTGGTCCTTCAGCTACAATCACTCTCGCATCAGAATGCTCCAAGCAATACCGGCAAAGAGCTTCCACCAGCCCAACATCCGTTGTAACCGGGGGAGGAGCACATGACACCAGATTGGGCTTGATTATGATTTTTTTCTGACCCTTTAGGTGTTCTTTAAGATTGAGCTTTTGCAGCAATTCAAGAGTTGATTGCTCATAATCTTTGAATTTCGTTGTGTAGACCGGTTCTTCGTACTGGTAGGTCAATTTCCTAAAACCTTGACGTATACTTTGCGGTTTCTAGGCCCGTCAAATTCACAAAAAAAGATTCCTTGCCACGTTCCTAGTTCAAGCTCTTTGTTGCTTATAAAAATAGTCTGAGACGTTCCTATTAAAGAAGCCTTTATGTGGCCGTCGGAATTTCCTTCAGTATGAGAATAGCTTCTGTCAGCGGGAATAAGATCCGCTAGTTTGTCATTAATATCAGCTACAACAGCCGGATCCGCGTGCTCGTTTATGGTTATGCCGGCAGTCGTGTGGGGAACGTAAACTACGGCAATGCCTTCTTTTATCCCTGAGCTCTCAACTTGTTCCTGAACCGCCTTTGTTATATCGATCCAATCAGTTTTTGATTTTGTGCTAACTTCAATTATGCTTTTTTGCGCCATCTTGTTGCTATTATCACGTATAAAAGAACTATAGTCACTAACAAAGTAAGAACAATCAACCACCATCTTACGATTTTAGATTCGGCATAAACGTCTACGTCTTTACCCACTTCGAGCTGCCAAATAGCCTTACTTTCTTGAAAGCTACCACCTTTCATCTTTGTTATTTTGCCGGGTAAATCTGCGCTAAAAACAAACTTTGAAGGCACATAGCTAGGAACGTTAGCCAAACTGAAGTTATAAGAAACACGATAGTAAGCTACAAAACCATAGTCGATTTTTTCAATATCTTGACCGTATATATCTGCTCCCTTTATAGCGTTTGAGAGAACACCTAATTTAGAAGTACCTTTTTTGTCAATCGTGGCCGAAAAAACCGGTTTGCCATCCGGCGCCAAGTAGATATCGGTGTTTAACAAAGTTCCTCCTCTTGGTACGAGAAGAAAAACTAACGCAAGCAAAAATATTATTGCAAAAAAGTATAATCTTAACTTTAAACTATTCATGTTTTAGATTAGTTTCCAATAAACTTATATTGTTTTCCTAGGTTCCATTGTCTATGGTCTAGCATCCGCCCTTTATCCCTTTAGCACTCCCCAAGGACGAAGTTCTGCTACCTTTAATGATAGATTAGCACCCTGGCATATGTCGACTACTTTGTGAACATCTTTGTAGGCTAGAGGAGCTTCTTCGGCCAAAGAAGGCATGTGGCCGGCAACGACTACTATTCCTTTCTTGTTTAGATTTGTCCTAACCTCTGCTCCTGTTATTTGTTTTTTCGCTCCTTTGCGACTGAGAAGACGCCCCGCGCCATGAGCCGTACTGGAGAAAGCTTGTTCTTCAGACTTATCGCAACCCCTTAAGATAAAGGATGCTCTGCCCATATCCCCTGGAATCATAACCGGTTGGCCGATATCCTTATAAGCTTTTGGAATCTGGCCCATTGCCGGACCAAAAGAACGAGTCGCTCCTTTACGGTGCACGGAAAGCTTCCTGGCTTTCCCGTCGACGACATGTTCTTCAAACTTCGCTCCGTTGTGGGCAACATCGTAGAGCAAATCCAGGCCGAGATCGCTGATGCTTTGCCTAAAAATAAACTCAAATGAGCTGCGCGTATAATGGGTGATCATGTGGCGGTTAAGCCAAGCGTAGTTCATAGCACAGGCCATAGCCTGATAATAATCCCGCCCTTCATCCGAATCGATAGGTACAGCTGCCAGTTGCCTGTCGGGAAGAGAAAAACCGTATTTGCCGGGAGCAGAGCCCATCGTTTTTAAATAGTCGCTGGCCACTTGATGGCCAAATCCCCTGGAGCCCGTGTGAATCATAACAAGAGCTTGTCCGACAAAAAGCCCAAAAGCGTCAGCTGCCTCCTCATCAAAAAATTTTACAACCTCTTGTACTTCCACAAAATGGTTTCCCGCTCCCAGGGTGCCGAGTTGAGAAGATCCTCTTTGATAAGCCCTGCTGCTCACTTTATCGGGGTTAGCCCCCTCAATCCGGCCCTCTTCTTCACAAAATTCTATGTCCTCTTGGCTTCCGTAGCCTTTCTTTACAGCCCAGCTAACCCCTTTTGTAACTGCCTCTCTTAGCTCCTTTTCGCTCAACCTGAGCTTTCCTTTCTCACCTACGCCCTTGGGTATACTTCGGCTTAATTCGTGCATTAACTCTTCCAGTTTTTCTTTTATATCAACGAGTTTCATATTTGTTTTCAAAACTCTAACCCCGCAATTTATATCGAAGCCGACGCCCCCGGGACTGATGACGCCACTATCAACATCAAAAGCAGCTACACCGCCCACTGCAAAACCGTAGCCCAGATGGATGTCAGGCATAGCAAAAGAAGCTTTGACTATTCCCGGAAGAGTAGCAACATTTTCGACTTGTTTTAGCACTGTCTCGCCCTTGGCCTTTTCGAGTAAAGCTTCGTCGCTGAAAACAATTCCGGGAGCCCGCATTCCGGGAGCTGCGCTAGTAGGTATTTCGTATGTGAAATCGGCAATTTTCTTTATCTCTACCATGCGATCTCCTCAAACATCGAAAAAAACCTGAACCCAATTATCCTCGTTGGAATTAACCTTTAAATTATAGTAAGTAGTCGCCTTAATTTGAGTTTTTATTGGATGTTTTTCTGGTCGATATTTCTCGCCCTTAGCCTCTGCTACTAGAGTACTGCTTTCAATCCTTACCTTAAAGTCACTGAATAACATTGACTCGGTCTCATAATAAAAAAGGAGTTCGTTCAAGAAATCGACTAGTAATTCTTTCGGGCTGCTTGAGATAAGTTTAATTTCTTTTTTCTGCTTAGTTTCTACTTTTTCTACCTTAGTTATGATAGAAAACATTGCCCTGGCGGCGTTAGCAAAAGCATTATTTAAGCTTGTTCCGTAGGCCCTAATTCCGGTCTCTGAAACATGGCTTAAGATCTCATATTCCATAACTAATTTATAGCCCTAAGAGAAGTGATTAATCAATAGGTAAGAAATCGTTTGGGGTAGGAACCACTGTTCTCTAATTGTTTTTATTCTGATTCTGGGACTTCTTCTTCCTCATTAACTACCCTGGCAATAGCTCCTACCGTATCCTTGGCCTTTAGAGACATTACCCGCACCCCTTGTGTCGCCCGCCCTTGTATGGAAATATCTTTGGCATTAACTCTGATAACTACTCCTTCTTCGGAGATTACCAGGAGCTCCTGCTCCGGCTTAACAATCCTTACTGATGCCAGCTTTCCTTTCTCTTTCACAATTTTGATTGTTCTTACGCCGCGGCCGCCTCTCTTTTGAACCGGGTACTTATTTAGTTCAGTGCGTTTGCCATAGCCTTTCTCTGTTATCGCTAGAAGCTGGGCATCTTCCTGGACTATATCCATTCCTAAAACGATGTCTTTGGGTGCCAGCCTTATTCCTTTTACGCCCATTGACACGCGGCCCATCGGCCGGGCATCTGTTTCGGAAAACTGAATGGCTTGGCCTTGCTGGGTTATAATAAATACTTTAGAGTTACCGTCTGTTAGTTTGGCGCCAATAAGTTCGTCGGAGGGCTTTAAATTAATAGCGATAATCCCTTCTTTTCTAGAAGTCTGATAGTCAGTCAAGAGAGTTTTCTTAACCAGGCCACCCCTTGTGCCCATTATCAAATACTTTGCTTGCTCAAAATTTTCTATCGACAATATCGCGGCAATACTTTCTTCAGCCTTAAGCGGAAGAACATTAATAATATTTTGCCCTCTTGCTTTCCTGCTTGCTTGCGGCAGTTCATATACCTTAAGCCTATAGACTTTCCCCTTGTTGCTAAAAAAGAGCACGCTATCATGGGTAGAGGCAGTAAAAAGGTGTTCCACAAAGTCGCCTTCTTTTAAATTCATGCCACTAACACCGACTCCGCCTCGCCTCTGTTTCTTGAAAGTTGCAATCGGAACCCGTTTTAAGTATCCGGAATTTGTAATGGTAACAATCATTTCTTCTTTGGTTATCAAATCTTCGACTTCTATTTCGCCGGCAGCAGCCTTTATCTTTGTGCGCCTTTCATCGGCATATTTCTCTTTTATTTCAGTTAGCTCTTCCTTTACAACACCGAGGATCTTTTTCTCGGAAGCTAAAAGTTCTTTAAGGTGGTTAATGGTTTCTAGGAGCTCTTGGTGCTCGT
>JAUUWJ010000129.1 GCA_030589175.1 Actinomycetes bacterium | reverse complement strand
AAAACGTAGAGGGTATGGCTCGTTTTGGCATCAATCCCGACAAAACTTTCGGAATCCAAATTCCCGTTCTTCGCCAGATGGCTAAAGAAATTGAAAAGGATCCCGACTTCGCCAAAGCTCCGACGGACAAGCATTCGCTTGCTTTAGAGCTCTGGGATTCCGGCTATCATGAAGCCCGGATTTTGGCCACGATGATTGATGATTACAAACAAGTTGATGAAGGGCAGATGGATACATGGGTAGCTAATTTTGACTCATGGGACGTTTGCGATCAGTGCATTATGAACTTGTTTGAGGATGCGGATATGGCATGGGATAAGGCAGTCGAGTGGAGCGCTAAAGACGAGGAATTTGTTAAACGAGCTGGTTTTGTAGTGATGGCTCGCTTAGCGGTGAGTGATAAAAAAGCGGAAGATGAGAAATTCAATAAATTTTTTCCGATTATAAAGCAAGAAGCACATGATGAGAGGAATTTTGTTAAAAAAGCGGTTAACTGGGCTCTGCGCCAAATTGGCAAGCGAAATATTAATCTTAACAAAAGGGCAATTAGAGTGGGCGAAGAAATCGAAAAGCAAGATAGTAAAGCGGCCAAATGGATAGCCAAAGACGCTTTAAGAGAGTTACAGAGTGAGCCGGTTCAAAGACGGTTGAAAAAGTAGCCTATACAACCCCTTGTATGTACCCACTAGCCCTAGTGGGTATACCACTAGGGCTAGTGGGTCAGGAAATGTTTGAAGTTTGAAGTTTTTCCGGCCTCTGGCATCTAATATCTGAAACTGCTACATTGAAATAATGGCTACAAAAATTGAGGAAAAAGCAAATCTATCAGCACCTTTGCCCCACAGAATGCGACCCAAAACTCTAAAAGATTTTGTCGGCCAGCAAGATATCCTAGGCAAAGACAAGCCTCTTTATAACGAAATAGTTTCAAATAAACTTAAGTCGGTTATTTTCTACGGGCCGGTCGGTTGCGGCAAGACTTCTTTAGCTGAAGTCATAGCCAATACTTGTGAGGCGAATTTTGAGAGATTATCAGCCGTAAATGCCAGTGTGAAAGATGTCAGAGCTATTGTTGAGCAAGCGGAAAAAGGGCTTCAAAGCCAGAGAAAAACAATCCTTTTTCTTGATGAAGTGCACCGTTTTAATAAAGGGCAGCAGGATGTACTTCTTCCGGCTGTTGAGAGCGGAAAAATAATCTTTATCGGGGCGACGACTGAGAACCCTTTTTTCAGTATAAATTCGCCTTTGATATCCAGAAGCCGGCTTTATATTTTTAAACCTCTTACCGTTGATGATCTATCGATTCTACTTAAACGGGCTCTTAATGATAAAGAAAACGGCCTGGGCGAAAATAAACTTAAGATAGAGGAAAAGGTATTAGAAAAAGTTGCTAAAGCAGCCAGCGGGGATGCCCGTCGCGCTTTATCTTTGCTGGAAGTACTAACCGAGCAAGCTAAGTCTAATGAAGAAGCGCTTGAAAGTATTCTGGAGGAGATTCTCAAAGGGCCCATACTTACTTACGACAAAAAAGGAGATCAGCACTACGATATTATCTCGGCTTTTATTAAGAGCATGCGCGGCTCGGACGTAGATGCCGCTCTTTTCTGGCTGGCAAAAATGATAGAAAGCGGAGAAGACCCGCGTTTTATTGCTCGGCGCATGGTGATTTTTTCTTCAGAAGATATCGGAAATGCTGATCCGCGAGCATTGATGGTAGCAGTAGCTGCTGCTGATGCCGTCGAATACGTAGGTTTACCCGAAGCTCGCATTAATCTAAGCCAAGCGGTTATTTATTTGGCTCTGGCGCCGAAATCAAACTCGGCTTATAAAGCAATTGAGGCGGCAATAAAAGATGTAAAGAATTTTCAGGACGCTTTGGTTCCAAAACACCTTCAAAGCAGCGGTTATTTTAGTGCAAAAAAATTAGGAAAAGGGATCGGCTACAAATATCCTCACAGTTATCCGGGTGCTAAAGTCGAGCAAGAGTACCGGCCGGAAAAACTCAAAGATCGTAAGTATTACAAAGTAATCGATCAAGGAATCGAAAAGAAACTGGCAGAGCGTTTCAAAAAAGATAACAAGCACTGAAAGACATAGATTAATGGTTTTACTTGTATCGCACAAACAAAAACTTTAGACTTTATTAGTCATGATTGCCGTTACAGACGACAAACAAATATCAAAAGAGTTTTTTAATGAGTGGATCGGCTCTAGGGGCCCGAAAGGCTGGGTTGGCCGCTATATTTCGAATACCGGACGCTGGTATACCGATATGCTTATAAAGGAAGCAGGGATAAAGCCTGACGATGAAATTCTGGACGTAGGGTGTGGTTCGGCCAGCATGATAGCCAAGCTTCTTGAGAAAGTAGACTTAAAACAGCCGGTCTTTGGAGTTGAGCCATCTGAGGCTCAGTTAGAACTGGCAAATCGGACGCTCAAAGAAAATGACTTAACCGCGAAAGTGGATTTAAGGCAGGGTTTTGCTTCTCCTCTTCCATTTGAAGATAATTCTTTTGACGTTATTTATGCATCTTTTATCATCAAGCACTTTACCGATGAAACTCTCGACGATTTTTTCAAGGAAGCTTTGCGTGTTCTTAAGCCGGGTGGCCGTTTTCTAGGATGGGAGTTTGCCAAGATTACTAATCGTGTCTTTAAAAAGCTGGCAAGTAATCCCAAGAAAGCAATGCAAAGTTTCAGGACTTTTGCTGATATAAAGCTCGTACTCGAGAAAACAGGATTTAAAAACATCACTGAGTTTGAAGTAAAGAACCGAGGCTTTTGGGACCCTGTCGAAGACATGGGATTTAAAGCAATAAAGGCAGATAGTAGTGTGCAGACGGTAGACAGCAGACCGTTGATAGTAGAAAATAAAGCTGATGGATATTAAGACTCGTCCCAATCATACGCTCTATATCAAAGCACTTAGGAAAATGACTTCTGAACAAAGACTGCTAAAAGCCATGGAATTATCTGAGCTTGGCAAAGAGCTTTTTCTACAGGGTTTAACCACAAGATTTCCCGATAAATCCGAGAAAGAAATCAAAAAACTATATCTGAAGCGTATTAGCAAATGTCACAATCGGAACTATTAAGAAAAGTAATCCAAGCGCTTAATAAAGAAGGTATTCAATATATGATAACCGGTTCTTTTGCTTCCAGTATGCAAGGAGAACCACGTCTAACTCACGATATAGATCTTGTTGTCGCTCTTAAAAAAAAATCCGTCGATAACTTGGTCAAAGCTTTTTCATCGGAAGAATACTACTTTGATAAACAAAGCGCTATCAATGCTATTAACGAACAAGACATGTTCAACCTAATTAGGGTTAATGAAGGGGATAAAGTAGATTTTTGGCTTTTGACTGATGAACCTTTTGATCAATCACGTTTTGAAAGACGAATTAGTGATGAATTTATGAGTTTGAAATTGCAGGTATCTAGCCCTGAAGATACCATTTTGGCTAAACTTAAGTGG
>JAUUWJ010000274.1 GCA_030589175.1 Actinomycetes bacterium | reverse complement strand
TCTCGAATAGCTTCAATCTGCTTTTCTACCTGTTCTTTTTTAACTTTTTCTTCTTTTTGCTCGACTTTGATTTCGCTGTAATTCGGAAGCTCGACTCTTGGCTCAACCTCTACTTTAGCCTTAAACTTTAAACTTTTGTTTTCTTCAATTTTTACAATCTCAATGTCAGGTGTTGCAATAGGTTTTATTTTGCTATCGTTTACAGCTTGGCTGTAGTATTTCGGCAAGTCTGTTTGAAGAGCCTCTCTTTTGACATAGTCTTTCCCGAAATGACTATCTATGATCTGAGGCGGAATCTTGCCCGTTCTAAAACCTGGTATTTTAGCTTTTTTAGAGATATTTTCATAAGCTTGACTGACTGATTTCTTAATCTCTTCAGCCGGCACTTCGACCAGCAATTCTACGTTATTTTTTTCTAATTTTTTAAGTTCTGTTTTTATAGTCATAATAAAACAGTTGTTAGTTATTAGATCTTAGTTATTGGAAAATACTAAAAAAACCAATAACCAATAACCAACAACCAAAAACCGCCTCGATTTCATCGAGGCTTGAGCGGGTGAAGAGATTTGAACTCTCGACCTTCTCGTTGGCAACGAGACATTCTACCACTGAACTACACCCGCAATCTAGTGTCTAGAGACTAGAGGCTAGATACTAGATATAGCACCGTGAAATTATATCATTCGAGCATTTCATTTACCAAAGTTTACTTAATAAGCTTATAGTGTCAAACATAAAAGTAGCTAGCAGACTTCCTCGTAATCAACGAGTTTTTTAATGGAAGGTTTTTCTCCACAAACCGGACAATGAGGATCTTTTTTAGTCTTTATCTGGCGAAAATTTGTTTCAAGCGCGTCTATGACCAAAAGCCTGCCGCTTAAGGTCTTGCCTTTTTCCAGTAGAATTTTTATGACTTCGTTCGCCTGGATAGTTCCTACAATTCCGGCTACCGAGCCTATGACCCCAGCTTGTTGACAACTGGGAACCAATCCCGGCGGAGGCGGTTCACGATATATACATCTGTAGCAAGGCCCCTTGTCCGGCAATATCGTCATCACTTGGCCGTCAAAGCGCAGTATTGCTCCATGGACAAGCGGCTTTTTTTCAAAATAGCATGCGTCATTGACCAGAAATCTGGTTGGAAAGTTATCTGTGCCGTCAACAATAACATCATAGTCTTTTATTAGGTCGGAAATATTTTCGCTTGTTACCTTTGTCTGGTAAGTTTTTATTTCTATATCAGGATTAAGCTTTGCCAGTTTTTCTTTTGCCGACTCCGTTTTTGCTTTCCCGATATCATCCGTGAAATGAAGGATTTGTCTTTGCAAATTAGTAATATCGACTTTGTCGTTATCTACTATCCCAAGCTTGCCTACACCCGCAGCAGCCAAGTAAAGAGCAGCCGGTGATCCTAGCCCCCCCGCCCCTAAAACAAGGACTTTTCCATCCATAATTTTTTGCTGGCCCTCACCACCTACTTCAGGCAAAATAATGTGCCGGCTATATCTCTCAATTTGTTCGTTTGTAAAATCCATAATA
>JAUUWJ010000025.1 GCA_030589175.1 Actinomycetes bacterium | reverse complement strand
ATGAAGAAGCTTTAAGGGAAGTAAGCGCGGCTCGAAAAGAAGTTCCTAGCCGGAGAGGTTATCCCGGTTACCTATATACTGACCTGGCAACACTTTATGAAAGAGCCGGCAGAATTCAGGGTAAGGCAGGCTCAATCACTCAGATACCTATTCTTACGATGCCTGAGGATGACAAGACTCATCCCATACCGGATTTAACCGGATATATTACGGAAGGCCAAATTATTTTAGGGAGAGAGCTTCACCGGGCAAACATTTATCCGCCGATTGATGTTCTACCGTCATTGTCTCGTTTGAAGCAAAAAGGTATTGGGCCTGGTAAGACTCGCGAAGATCACGGCCCGCTTTCCAACCAGCTTTTTGCCTTTTATGCTTCCGGAAAAGAGGCAAAAGAGCTCGCCATGATTTTAGGAGAGACGGCTTTAAGCGAGAGCGATAAAAAATTAGCCCGTTTTTCTGATGAATTCGAACAACATTTTATTAAACAAAAAGCTGATGAAGATAGAAGTATAGATGAATCCTTGGATCTTGGGTGGGAGCTGTTGAAAGAATTCGACCGCTCGGAACTAAAAAGAATTTCTAATGATATTTATGAAAAGTACGCGAAGAAAAAATCTTAAAGAAAAGATGTACTTGGAGGCTAGTTGGCTAGATTAGCAAAAGTAAGCCCTAATCGAATGGAGCTTTTAAAGAATAAACGCCGGCTGAAGTTAGCTGAGCGGGGCCACAAGCTGCTTAAAGATAAGTATGACGAGCTGGTCAAGCGTTTTTATGCTTTTTTAAGAGAACACGAAAACCAAAGAGAAGAAGCTGAAAAGCAAATTGGAGAACTTTACCTTTCTTTTACTCTCTTGAGAGCTCAGAGTCCCCGTTTAGAGCTTTCTACCCTTATGAACCGGGTACTTCTAGAAGTTAAGCTAGATGTTGAGACTAAAAGTCTTCTTAATACAAAAGTTCCCCGGATAGAGATCGAAAGCAGACTAAAGAGAAATTATTCGGCTACGCTGGTGCCGATTGCCCTGGAACCGTTTTTACAGAAACTTAAAAGCACTATTGATCTAATGGCAGAATTAGCTCAATTTGAGCATACAGTACGAGTTCTTGCTGCTGAAATGGAAAAGACCAGAAGACGCGTAAATGCCTTGGAACATGTATTTATTCCGCAAATATCAGCTAACATTCGCTTTATTTCAATGAAAATGGACGAGATAGATAGAGAAAATCGTATTCGTTTTTTAAGAACGAAGGAACTTCTAGCTGCTGAAGCTGAGTTCTCAATTTAATTAAGAAACAATAGCTTGTTTATTTAATTGGGGACAAGGGGCTCTTACAAGCTCTTTTAGATATTTTAAGTCTTTTAAAGCTGCTTCTTCGGGATTTGTCCCAAACCATTCTACCGAAACGTAAAGGCCATAATTTTTTTGCAAGAGGTTGTTTATAAATGGTTTATAATCCATCTCACCTTCGGCTAGCGATTTAATACCAACGAAATCGGCTTTCGGTTGAGGATCGTGCAACAGAGGATGTTTAGCTTTCTCTCGTTCTTCCGGCTTTATTATTGCGTTCTTTGCATGAACATGAGCCATATGAGGATATAGCGAATCTAAAGCTAGTAACGGGTCTTTATGGACTTCAAACATATGGTAGATATCGAGATTTACTTTTAGGTTTTGGGCACCTACTTTTGCAATTATATTTAAGGTAGAGTTTACGTTATCAACTAAAGTCGAAGGGTGAGTTTCAAGAGCAATCGAAATATTAGAATCTTTTGCGATGGAGCAGACCTCTTTTAGGCCTCTTACGCAGTCTTCTTGCTGAGCACTTGTTGCTTCATGGCTACCCACAATGCCGGTAAAAGCTCTTATTAGCGGTGTCTCAAGAAAGCTCGCAATTTCAACAAAGTGCTTTGCAGTTTCTATGCTTTGCTCCCATTTTTGCTTTCCGGCTGTGAAATCGAAATAGGGAGAAACCATCGGAACACTGAGATTGTATTCTTGCAGTTGTTCTTTTATTTCTTTTAAGTTTGCCCCGTTATTAACGTGGTTAGCCCAAAGTTCGATACCTTGATAGCCCATTTTAGAAAGAAGAGATAAAATTTCCGGAAAAGTTATCTTTTTATTTCTGAAGGCAATTGAGCAAAAACTAAAATTCATAAGGCTATTTTACCAGCTTAAAGAGTGCAGGTAAATACAGAGCCGTTATTCGTTGTGCGTTCTTCGTTTATCGAAACAAGCTAAAAAGATATAAAAACGGTTTTGCTGGGTGTCTTGATTGTTGCTACAAGAGAGATTTGATATATTGAAGCTTATCTGCATTAAATTCTCTAGTTTCTAGCATCTAGAACTGCCCGGGTGGCGGAATTGGTAGACGCTGCGGACTTAAAATCCGTTGCCCTTGAGGCGTGTGGGTTCGAGTCCCACCCCGGGCACTAAAGAGCAGATGTTAGATATTAGATATTGGACGTTGGATAGATTAGGAATTAAGCTAGTTAAAACTCATCCGGAAAGATTATGTTTTCTTCTTCCTCAACACTGTTTTTTGTTTTATAAACGTTAAAGAAAAACATAAATATGTTAATAACGATTAACAATATTAGGCCGTTTAAACTAAATCTGAATAAGCTATGTTGAAAAACGTTTGCCTTCTCTAAAATTTCAAAATCTTCGACAAAAATCGTTTCACAAGCTCCGGCTCCGTCATCATCTCTCACTGTCGAAGTGTTCCAGTTAAAGACTTCCGGATCAAATTCTCCGGGGTTGCCAATATTCTTTGCTTTTATATTTACCAATTTGCCTTTTACTTTTATTTGGTCACCAACTGATATCTTTTGCATCTTATTTTCAAGGGCATCGCTTTCAATTACAAAATGACTATTGGAAAACTGGGTAGTGCTAAAGCTTAACGGTTCACTCCACCTTACAAAACAAAAACGCATATCCTGGCCAAAAGTAAGTGATTTTTTCTGAAAGACTTTGCTCTCAACATTGTCTCCCCAGATAATACATAAATCTAAAGGAAATACACTGTCTTTTTTATAAATGCTGAAAAGGGTGTAATCTTTTTTGCTGACAACAATACCGCTTATTTCGTAATCGAATAAAGGAGTTAAAATGTACTCATACTCGTCTTTTGTAAATTCGATCTTAGCGTTATTAGCAACTTCAGTTTGAACGGGTTCTTTCAAAGATTCTGCATTGATATTGTCAACATTTCGGTAATTGTTGCGAGCAAAGAAAGTTATTACAAGAATTATGAAGAGAATTATAAATGCTGATTTATTTATTTTAGAAACCATAATATTTTCTAATCAATTACCGCAAACGTTGCTCTATTATTATAATCGGCCACCATCTATAAATCTTAAGCTAGAACATACGAAAATTGAGCTTTTAAGTTATTAATTGTCTATACTCATTAGTAGGCCGTCCAAAATATCGTTTTCGCTTACTATTATGTTTCTGACGCCAAGTAGCTTGGTAATTGTTAATAAGATTAGTGTTCCCATAACAATCACGTCAGCGCGACCGGGCTGGATGACTTTGATTTGCTTGCGCTGCTTAGTTGTAAGTTTTTTAAGTTTATCAAAGATATTTTCGATGTCAGCCAAACTTAGACTCGAGCAATGAACTTTTTCGCTTTGATATTTTTCAAGACCGAGTTTTATAGCGGCTAAGGTCGTAACGGTTCCGGCAGTGCCTATCATTTGAAAATTTTGAGCAGTTGTTTTTATTTTCTCAACCGGTTCTTGAAAGAGAGCGGTTATTTTTTTTGAAGCGTCGTTTAACTCGCTTTCTTTTGGCGGATCGTTTTTTATAAAAAGCTCACTAAACCTGACCGAGCCCACGTCTTTACTGAAATTGAGATCAATGTACTTATTTTGCCAGTTTCCTAATGTTAGCTCTGTTGAGCCGCCGCCTATGTCTAAAACTAGGGCTTTATCTTCAGCTTTTGTTAGATTTTCCAAAGAGGCGCTAGCGCCGAAAAAAGAAAAAGATGCTTCTTGTTCGGGATTGAGTACTTCTATTTTAAGACCCGTTCTCTCTTTAACTAAGGTAATAAATTCTTCCAAATTTTTAGCATCACGAGCGGCGCTGGTAGCACCAACTTTAACTTCCGTAGCTTTATGCAAGTCGATGTCCGCTTTGTATTTTTCAAGAACTTTTATAGTCCTGGAAATTGCTTCGGCTGATAAAAATCCGGTTTTATCAACACCTTGTCCAAGGCGAGTTATTCGGGCTTTGCGGATTAAATCTTTGGGCTTGCCATTTTCAATTTGAGCTACCAAAAGCCTGACCGTATTTGTTCCGATATCAACTGCCGCTTTTATTAACATGTCGTTCCCACAATTTTTGCTACTTCTTCGCCTACAACATTAAACCCGGTTGTCAGATAATGAGCCAAGTGGCAATGCAAACATTTTACTTTATCTAATTTGGCTACTCCTCCGATTCCACTTTTGAGGGCTTCTTTCTGGCTTTTGTTTAATTGAGAAGGGTTTTTAATCAGGGCATTACGCTCTCTTTTATAATTTTCTTGGGCCACAAGAAAACGGTCTTTGAAATCTTGGTTTGAATCAATTTTTTCTTGCAGTTCTTTAATATAGCTTTGAGCCTCCAGTTTAGAGACTTTATCAATCATGTTAGAGCAAACAAGATAATACAGCGTTGGGAAAATTTCCTTGTCAAAAATTGGTTTTGTTTTGATGACTTGGGGGTGAGAAGTTTTACAGCGGGTACTCACCTCTAGGATGCCCCTGGGCTCTCTATTTAACTGTTGCTTTATGAATTGAAAATCTGCTTTTATTAAGGCCATTTAAATTCTAAATCCCAATTTCTAAATCCTAAACAAATCATAAATCTTAATGTTCAAATGTTCAAAACTTTTTCATTTGTTTTTTACTTTTTTGAATTTCGAATTTTAATATTTAAAATTGTTTAGAATTTAGGATTCAGTGTTTAGGATTTTAGAGCTTTTTGAGCAGCTTCGATAGTCTTATTTATATCATCTTCGCTATGAGCTGTTGAGGTAAAAGTTGCTTCGAATTGAGAAGGCGCCAAGTAAATTCCCTGATCCAACATCTTTCGATAATATCTCACAAAGAGTTTCAAGTCTGAAGTTGCAGCACTTTTGTAGTCAACAACCTCTTCACCGGTAAAGAAAAGCGACTGGATGGATCCGACTTTTGTTTGATAGAAATCTACGCCGGCAGACTCGGCTGCTTCTTTGAGTCCTTGGGCGAGCATGTTTGCTTTTGCATTGATGTCTTCATAAACGTAGCCTTTTTTAAGCTCTTTCAGCATGGCGATACCGGCAGCCATGGCAACCGGATTTCCGGAAAGCGTTCCCGCTTGATAAACAGGGCCGTCGGGTGCAATCATATCCATTATTTCTTTGCCACCGCCAAAGGCTCCTACCGGAAAACCTCCGCCAATAATCTTTCCGAGCGTTGTCAGATCCGGATTTATACGAAAATATTCTTGGGCTCCTCCTAAACCGAGCCGAAAACCGGTTATAACTTCATCAAAAATCAGTAGGGCGCCTCTAGATTTTGTTATGTCCCTAAGGCCTTGCAAGAATCCTTCCTTCGGCGGCACAACCCCCATGTTTGCCGCTACCGGCTCAACAATAACTGCTGCAATTTCTTTAGCTTCTTTATTGAATGCTTTTTCTACCTCTTCTAAGTTATTGTAGGGAAGGATTACCGTATCGGCTGCCGCTCCTTTAGTTACTCCCGGGCTGTCAGGCAGTCCAAGCGTAGAAACTCCCGAGCCTGCCGCAACAAGCATTGCGTCGCTATGTCCGTGATAGTTGCCCTCAAATTTAATGATTTTAGGTCTCTTAGTAAAAGCTCTGGCTAGGCGCAGAGCACTCATCACCGCTTCCGTACCTGAACTTACCATCCTTACTTTTTCAATGGAAGGAACTGCTTCTACTACCAGTTTAGCCATTTCAACTTCGAGCTCGGTCGGTGCTCCGAAACTTGTTCCGTTAACCAAAACCTTCTCGACTGCCGAGATTATAGCCGGGTGAGCATGGCCCAGGATAAGCGGGCCCCAGGAGGCGACGTAATCAATAAAGCTCTTGCCTTCAACATCATAGAGCTTTGAACCCTTTCCCTTAATAAAAAAGATAGGATTTATTCCGATGGACTTAAAAGCTCTAACAGGAGAGTTTACTCCTCCCGGAATGTATTTCTTTGCTTCTTGGAATAAATGGGTCGACTTCATTTAACAAACGTCACTTCTATAAAATCCAATGTCTTTTCATACCATTTTTTTGTTTTTACTTTTGGCTTAGACTTTGTTTTGATTTTTTTTGTAAGAACATAATATTGAATTTCATCTGGCTTTATTAAGCCCAGATCACTTCTGGCTTTGAGTTCTATGTACGATGCCGTTTTTAACATTTTTAAATCTTTCCTTAAGTCAACATTAGTGCTATATACTTTCTTTAGCTGCTGCTTAAGTGATTTATTTAGAGATCTTTCTTTTATCAATCTTAGAGTGGGAGCAAAAATCCATGAGATAGCTAGAGTAAGGACAGCTAGGATTACAATTGTGCGAATTGTTCGTTGATTTTTTAATCTTATTTTTCTTCTAACCGGCAGCTTATGAACTTTAGATCTGCTAGACACTATTAAATCCCTTGCTACAAAGAAACTATATTCAATAATTTTCTTAATAATACCATTAGCGCAAGTTTTAAACCATAAGAAGTGCTGACTTAGGCCTTTGTAAGCTCTTATTAGATGACGTCGACTTTTATTAGATTTGTAGTGCCGGCATTGTTTACCAAGGCGCCGGCGGTAATTACGATTTTATCTTTCTTGCGTACCAATGTAGATTTAATTGCTCCTTGTTTGGCTTTAGCGAACATATCGTTGATATCGGTCGAGGGTTTAATCAGCAGTGGAACAACACCGAAAACCAGTTTTAGCTTGGTCACTACGGAGGCTTCGGGAGTCACGGCTAAAATAGGGGCCGGACAGCGGTAAGCTGCTGAGCGTATGGCTGTCGATCCGGATTGAGTAGAAGTAACGAGGAGAGCGGCAGATAGGTCATTTACTAACTCACAGGAAGCAAAGCTTATTGCATCGGTGATTTTTCCACTCACCCAATCGGTTTTATCGGCAAGGAGTTTGCCGTAATCTATCGCTTCCTCGGTTTTACAAACTACCTTAGCCATTGTTTTAAAGGCTTTAACGGTAAATTTGCCAATAGCTGTTTCTCCGGAGAGCATAACGGCATCCGTCTGATCGAATATGGAATTAGCGATATCGTTTACTTCTGCTCTGGTAGGGCGGGGATTTCGAATCATAGACTCGAGCATTTGAGTAGCGGTCACCACTACCCTTCCTTTTTCCATGCATCTTGCAATAACTTTCTTCTGGATAAGCGGTACTTCTTCAACGGGGAGCTCTATTCCCAGGTCGCCTCGAGCAATCATTACGGCATCTGATTCATCTATAATGGCATCGATATCAACAACTGCTTCTCTCTTTTCAATTTTTGCCATGACGCTGATGCTGGCGTTTCTTTGTTTTAGAATTCTCTTAAGTTTTTTAATATCGTTACTGCTCCTGACAAATGAAAGAGCCAGCCAGTCTACATTTTCCTGAATGGCAAATTCGATATCTTCGCGGTCTTTTCTAGTGAGCGGTCTTATTGATACGGGGACAGTAACATTTATTCCCTTGGCCGAGCTTAGAATTCCACCTTGCTTAACTAAGCAGATTAAATTAGAGCCAGTTCTTTTCTTTACTTTAAGCTCGATTTTTCCTTCATCTAGAAAAAGGGTGTCGCCTTTTTTAAGATCTTGAACTAATTTGGGTTGGTTTACGCTTACTTCTTTTTCGTCTCCAACAATTTTTCGGCTGGTAAGAGTGAAGTCCTGTCCTGTCCTAATCTTTGTTTCTTCTTTCATAATGCCAACTCTGATTTTTGGACCGGCTAAGTCAAAAAGAATACCCACATCTTTTTTTAGGCGCTTTGCTATTTTTCTTGTGGATCTAAGTGTTTTTCTATGAGCGCTTTGATTGCCGTGGCTTA
>JAUUWJ010000214.1 GCA_030589175.1 Actinomycetes bacterium | reverse complement strand
GCTATCATGACGTCAGGACGCTGCTTCATAATGTTGACCTCTACGATAGGCTGACTTTTGAAAGTGCTCCGTCGCTTGAGTTTAAGTCTAACCTGTCGCTTAAGCCCTCCGATAATTTAGTGTTAAAAGCGGCAAATCTCTTAAAATCGCATGCCGGCTATAAAGAAGGAGCCACAATAAATCTTGATAAAAATATTCCCGTCCGAGCGGGACTTGGCGGGGGCAGCGCTGATGCGGCAGCTACCCTAATCGCTCTAAATGAGCTTTGGGGGCTTACAGTATCCAAAGAAAAGATGATGGAACTAGGGGCGCAGTTAGGAGCTGATGTAAATTTTTTCTTAAGCGGGGGATTTGGTTTAGCCGAGGGGCGGGGTGAGCAAATTACTTCTCTCGATCAATTTCTAGGCTTGGATATCGTTATTTCAAAGCCAAACTTTGGAGTTAGCGCAAAAGAGGCCTATGAAGAATGGGACAGGAAAGACAAATCAAGCCAGGATAGTAGAGAAACAAGTTTTGAAGAAATAATTGACGGAAATATTGAAAAAAACACTCTGTTTAACGACTTAGAAGCGCCGGTTTTGGAAAAGTATCCGGAGCTTAAGAAGGTTATTTCTGATGGCTATGCGGCCGGAGCCAAAAAAGTGATGTTATGCGGGAGCGGTTCAGCTGTTTTTGCCGTAGTCGATAGGGATAAAATAAAGGCTGTATTTGAGACTTGGAAGCAAAATGATCTGGACGTTTACAAAACAAAAACAATAAGCAGAGGAGTCGAGATAAATTGAGAGCAGATGCCATAATTTTGGCGGGCGGAAAACTTAAAGATAGTAACCGGGACAAAGCTTTTATTAAGATTGGAGAACAAACTCTTCTTGATATGATTATTGCAGCACTGGAAGGTTGTCCTTCAATTGCCAAGAAAATTGTTACCTCGGTCCCAAAAGATTACAAAAAGCCTCCTTTGAAAGTGGATGATGTGGTATATGACAGCGGAGATCTTCTTGAAAACATTGGCTTGGCGATAGAGAAGGTTAAAAATAAAAATGTGCTTATAGTTGCCTCTGATATACCCTTATTGACAGCAGAGCATATTGAAGATTTTATTAGTTTATGCTCGAAGGTGGATGCCGGGTTTTACTATCCTTTAATTCCCAAAAGCGCTATGGGCAAGTTCGGTTCCATGAAGAGAACTTATTTCAAGCTAGATAAGACCGAATTTACCGGAGGCAATATGCTTTTGGCTAATAAAGACGACTTCCTGGCTAATTTAGCAATAGCTAGGAAGATTTTCGAGTTCAGAAAAAAACCTTTTAAAGTAGTTTCAATCCTCGGACCCTTTTTTCTTATAAGAATGGCCTTTGGCAGACTTTCTGTTAGCGCGGCGGAGCGAAAAGCTAGTAAAATATTAAAAACCACATCCAAAGGAATTATTGTGCGTCATCCGGAGATCGGCTCCGACATAGACAAGAGCGAAGACCTAGAATTCATTAAAAACATTATCGGAGGAAATAAATGAGCAAAAAAATGAATAAAACAATTATTATAACGGGAGATGCCCCCGGGCCCACTGGTCCTTACTCACAGGCTACTAAATTCAATAATCTTGTTTTTATTTCCGGACAGATTGCAATTGACCCTAAAAGCGGTGTCGTTATTGAAGGCGGTGTCAAAGAGCAGACAAAACAGATTTTTGAGAATATTAAAGCTATTTTGGAGGCTGCTGATTCTTCCCTGGAAAAAGTATTAAAGATTACAGTTTATCTTAGAAACATGGATTTTTTTAAAACTGTAAACGAAGTTTTTAATGAATACTTAAAAGGCAATTACCCGGCTCGAGAAACTGTCGAAGTCTGTCGTCTGCCGGGAGAGGTAGACGTAGAAATTTCTGCAATTGCTCACACATAAGTAATTCTTTGTTTTCAAAATAACAGATATCTTTAATAGACTTTTCTTACCTGCTGCGATTACTGGTTTATTAGTGACTAATAACTTCCCAGGACAATTCGTATTCTTTCAGGTCTTCTTCGCAGTCGGGACAAATTGGCTTGACTTCCGGCATTTCCCTGGAAACTTCTTCGTTAAAGCTTAGTACTTTTACTTCTACGGCGTGTAAGAATGGAGACTTTTTCTTGCACCAGCTGCAGGTGCCGTCCATAATTACTCACTCACCCCTTGGGTATATTACCTATGATATTATACCACAAAAAGCAGCCAATTAGTAGGT
>JAUUWJ010000182.1 GCA_030589175.1 Actinomycetes bacterium | reverse complement strand
AAAAAGAAACTGAAAATGAGTCAAATAAGTAAAAACACCATACTACTAAAGTTCAAATAAAAACAGGAGATAAAAATCAGTAAAAACAAAAGGAACAAACGGCTCTTCAAGATAAAAAGAAGGATGATAAGTCTCAAGTTGGTGAGAAAAGCAAAATAAGGGAAAAACCTACTATGGATATGGCAAAATTGCAGCGAGCTTGGCCCATTGTGATGCAAAAAATCAAAGAGGCTAGCATACCTCTTTACTCGCTTATGCTCGAGTGTCATTTATCAAAAAAAGATTCCGGCATCACTTTGGTTTTTAATAAAGGTGCAAATTTTCACTTTAAAGAAGTGTCTAAAGATTTTAATGTTGCTTTGGTGAAAAAAGCTATTAAAAGTGCAATAGGAAGCGAAGTTGATATAGAGTGCGAGCTACAAGATTTGGAATCGGCCCAGAAAAAGACGGAAAAAATAAACGCTAATCTTTCAGCTAATCATGTGATAAAAATGATGCAAGATAGTTTTGGAGCCGAGATAATAGAAAAAACTACTATTACAAAGGATGAAGATGAATAATCGTTGTTCGTTGTTGGAATTTGGTTGTTCGATTGAGATTGCCACGGCTTTGCAAGTAAGGCCTCGGGGCGTCATTGCGAGGACTCCGACGTACGTCGGAAGACGAAGCAATCTCTCTCCAACAACTAGATATAAATATCTCTAAGATGATTAATTTTTTATAAGTTCTTTAATGGGAAAGTCCAATAAACAACAACTAATAACCAATAACTAGATAAGGAGGAATAAATTTGTTAAATCCCAAAATGCTAAAGCAGGTTCAAAAAATGCAGCGTGAGATGGCGAAAATTGATGAAGAACTCAAAGGTGAAAAAGTAGAAGCGACAGCTGGTGGGGGAATGGTCAAGGTTGTAGCCACCGGCAAGCAAGATATAGTTGAAATAAAAATTGACAAGCAAGTTGTTTCTGAAGACGTCGAACTTCTGGAAGATATGGTACTTGCTGCTGTAAAAGAAGCTATTGAGAAGAGCCGCGAGCTTGCTCAGCAAAAGATGGCCGGTCTTACCGGTGGTATGAATATCCCAGGGATGATGTAAAACTAGTTGTTGGAACTTGGAGCTTGGTTGTTGGAATATTTTCTAATTCCAACATTACCAACAACTAATAACCAACAACTAATAACCGAATTTCTATGTATGCAGAATCAATAGATAATCTAATAACTGAATTATCCAAACTTCCCGGAATCGGACCTAAGACAGCTCAAAGATTAGCTTTTTATATCTTAAAAAGTCCTGACACTGAAGCAAAGAAGCTTTCTGAAGCAATAGCCAAAGCCAAACTTGCTATGCGGTTTTGCAAGGTTTGCTATAATATTACGGACAAAGAGGTTTGTGCTATTTGTTCGGATCCCGGACGAGAGGATACTTTACTCATCGTCGTCGAGGAACCGATGGATATTATCTCTATAGAGAAGACGCAAGAGTTCAAAGGGAAGTATCATGTATTGCAGGGTGCTATTTCCCCCATCGACGGGATAGGCCCAGAAGAACTAAGAATTAAAGAGCTATTAGATAGACTAAAAAACTCTTCCGTTAAGGAGATTGTCTTAGCAACGAATCCCAATGTTGAAGGTGAAGCAACAGCGATGTATTTGGCGCGTTTGTTAAAGCCTTTAGGTTTGAAAGTTACAAGAATCGCTAGCGGCTTACCGGTAGGAACTGATTTAGAATATGCCGATGAAGTTACTCTAAGCCGGGCATTGGAAGGTCGCAGGGAAATATAAAAGTTGTTCGAACTTGGTTGTTCGTTGTTGGATAAAAAAACTGATTAAGATATTATTTACCAAGCTCGAAGCTCGAACAACGAAGTCAATTAGGAGTTTTATGAGCGAACTTACAGAGATAAGATGGCACGCAAGAGGCGGACAAGGAGCAGTTACTGCTTCGAAAATGCTCGCCGAGAGCGCATTACTTGAAGATAAATACGTTCAAGCTTTTCCCGAATATGGTGCAGAGAGGACCGGAGCGCCAATTCAATCCTTTACGCGTTTAAGCGATAAACCTATCGATATTCATTCCCAGATTGCCCAGCCCGACATTGTTTTAGTGCTTGATGAAACCTTGATCGGCGCAGTTGACGTTACCAGCGGGCTAAAAGATGACGGCAAAATTTTAGTAAATACTGCCGATAATCCACAAGAGATTTCAGAAGAACTAAATGCAAAGGACACACAAAAAGTCTTCACAGTTAATGCCAACAAAATTAGCAAGGAAGAGATAGGAAAAGTTATCACGAACACGCCCATGATAGGTGCTCTGATCAAGGCGACATCGGTAGTTAACATTGATAAAGTTATCACGACTATTAAAAAGGAATTCGGCAAGAAATTTGCTAAAAATATACTTGACGGCAATATCAATGCTATTAAAAGAGCTTATGATGAGGTGAAGAAAGGATAAATAAAAATCCTAAGGCACTAAATCCGAAATTCTAAACAATATCAAATGATCAAAATTCTAATGACCAAAACAATAAGTTTAGAATATTTGAACATTTGGATTTAGGATTTGTTTAGGGTTTAGATATTAGGATTTAGGATTTATAAAGGATAGAAGGATAATTAAATGACGGATAAGAAAAAGGGTTGGAAAGAATTACCGATTGGCGGCACAATAACTGAAGCTGGT
>JAUUWJ010000198.1 GCA_030589175.1 Actinomycetes bacterium | reverse complement strand
GGAATAATCTTTGCACTTGTACTTCTTTACGCTTCTTACGGAATCGTCAGGGACTCGACCGCAATTCTAATAGATACTGTTCCTAAAGGAATAAATCTCTCCGACATAGATCGAGATTTGCTGGAAATCGAGAGTGTAATAGGCACTCACCATATTCATGCTAGAGTTGTAGCCAGTAATATCACAACGTTTAGCGGTCATTTAATCGTTAAAGATCCTGAGAAGTCTGAGCAAGTCCTTGTTAAGGCAAAAGAGTTGCTTGATGAAAAATACAAGTTCACATTATCTACTATTCAAATTGAAAGCGAAAAGCTCGCTGAAACCGACTTCAAAAGATTAGAATACAAAAAAGAAAACCGCTAAAGTAATTATACTTTTACTTCTATAGTTGAGGAGCTCAACAAGTCACAAAACGAAAAACGTTTCTCTCTTAGAACAACTTCGCCTCTTTCAAAGCCAAGTGGCTCTTTAAATGTCGGGCCATCGAATACGAAAGAGTGAAACTCACCGTTTTCGCCACACAGATCAATACCAGCGGGTAGATCGTTTAAGAGATCCTTATTATAGTCACGGCCCGTAAACCGCGCGTCAAGTACATTTGTGTCAACGCAAGTAATGAGTGCTTTAAAGCCCGAGTTGACAAACTTATTTGCCAGCTCATTTGTATCTTTTTTCCATATCGGAAAAATAGCTCCCATGTCTACTTGGGCAAGTTTATCTTCTCGGTATTTCTTTAAGTCTTCCAGAAAAATATCTCCAAAAACAACTGAGTGCACGCCTTCATTCTGAAACTGTGCAAGACTCTCTCTCATCTGGTTTTCATATTCATCATTTGTTGCATCTTTTGATATTTTGATTTGCTTTAATGGAAGAGAAAGCGATGCGGCTTGCGCTTCAAGAAGATCGGTCCTAAAACCGTGCATGCTTACCCGATCGTAGTCTTTTGTGACAGTAGTGAGCAAGGAAACGATTTCATATTTTGGGTTGTTTTGTATTTCATGAAGAGCAAGAGCACTGTCTTTACCACCACTCCATGAAAATAAGACTTTTTTCATGATGTTTAGATGAGTTCTTTGGTGGTATTTTCCGTAGCAGCCTCAACAGCGTCAAGCTCTTCGTCAGGGCCTTCAAGAGCCAGGGTGCTATCTAATTTTCGTTTATACGTTCCGATATGAGAGTCGCCGATCCTATAAGATTCTGAGGCTTTATCTAAATGCTTGCCGATATCTTCGTACTTCTTATAAAAAAGATTAAAGTTTCTCTCGACACTGGCAAGCCCTTTCTGCAGCTTACGAGTACTTTTTAATATCTCTACATTTTGGAAACCAAGTAATATGACTTTTAAGTGAGCGTAAAAAGAATTAGGACTCACCGGCACCACTTTGTTCGCTTGAGCAAATTCAAATAATTTTGATTCTTCGCCAAGATAATTTTTGTCAGCTATAGTTTCGTAATAAATTGCCTCTGATGGAATAAACATAAAAGCAAAATCAGTCGTTCCTTGTTCGGGCTTAATATATTTACTGCTGATACTCTTAATTTGAGTCTTAAGAGCAGTCTCGTATCCTTTCCAGCACTCTCTCTTTTCCGCTTCAGTTTCAGCTTCCATATATTTTTGATAATCGTCTCGCGGAAATTTGGCATCTATGGGAACTATAGCGTCTTTTAACTTTATTACCGCATCGACTTTTTCCAATCCATTGATAGAATACTGGCGCTCCCAAACACCTTTCGGAAGAACATTATCTAACATCTCTTCCAGAATTGCTTCGCCATAGCTACCCCGGAGCTTAGGAGCTTGCAATAGATCTTTAAGCGACTGACCAAGTTTTTGGGCTTCTTCCTGTTGTTGAGCCAGCTTATGAACGGTCGATCCCATGTCTTTCATTGTCTCTATTGTCTTTACCGTATGTTTTGAAAGAAAATCTTTAGACTCAGAGACCTCTTTACGCGTGTTATTCAGTTCGTTGTGAATGTTTGTTTGAAAAGACAAGAATTGCTCTTTTAAGGAAGCGTCGATTTTTGAAGAAACATCTTCGGATTTTCCTCTTATTAGAAGAACACTCACCAACGCAATTAGTAATATTAGTGTGGCTAAAATAACTATTTCCATAATAAAAACCTCTTGCTAAAGAAAATAGCACCTTGTGCAGGCATAAGCAAACCCAAGCTCAGCTGTTACTTAGTCACTAATTGAGTATTAGCTTCTTTTATTGCCGGTTGGGGGCTCCTTCAATATTTTTCCTTACCTAATTATTAACAAAAAAGGCTTGATTAGCAAAATATTTTAAATATCCTAGCCTTAACCCTTTATTACTCAGCCACCATTCGGCTATAATGGTTGCTATGGAAAGTTTTTTTTGCCAGCACTGTGGTGAAAACCCTGCGAATCTGTGGGTGACCAAGATCATGGACGGCCAGGTCAGCAAACAGCATCTTTGTGATGAATGCTTTCGCACACTAAGCGGCCACTCGTTGCCGTTTACTTTAGCGCTGCCTAT
>JAUUWJ010000084.1 GCA_030589175.1 Actinomycetes bacterium | reverse complement strand
CAGCCAATATCAATGTCCTCTGTACATTTAAGCTCATCGATGCCCACAGCACTTTTGACCTTAGTTTTTGGTCTGAAGTTCAAGTTAAATATCGAGTTCTTGTCAAGCGTCATTTTTATACTTACAATTGCTAGTGTAGTTACAGTTCCTGTTGGTCAATGGCTTTTGCACATTGCTGTTTAAGCGGTTTAGAGTGAATGCTAAATATTCTGAAGAGTTTTGTTGATTTACTGATACCTAAGAGTTGTTTTTGCTGCCAGGCGCCATCAAAGACGCCTGTTTGTGTGGACTGCAAATCATTATTCAATTTTGTTGAAAAACCCTATTGCGAGAAATGCGGTTATCCGACATTATATAAAGTCAATTCTTGTCGCCAATGTAGAGGGAAGAGAAATTATTTTAATACGGCTCGTTCGCTCCTCCTCTATGAGGGTAGTGCCAAAAAGGCTATTCTTTCGCTAAAGCTTGAAAGCGCATTCGCCTTAGCCGACTATTTTGCTCACGAAGCGGTTAGTAGATTGGAGGCTGATTTCTTTGATACTACAGCTCTGACTTATATGCCCACTACTTTTTCTAAGAAAATCAGACGACCGCATAACGCTAGTGAATTACTGGCCAAGAGTTTGGCCTATTATTTGAAAATACCTGTTTTTGAGACATTGGCCATTAAAAAGAAGATAAAAGATCAAGCAGGTTTAAAATTTGATGAACGAATGAATAATTTAAGAGGAGCATTAAAAGTCAAAAGGGAGTTTCAATTACAGGGAACAATTTTGCTGGTAGATGACATATATACGACAGGAGCGACAGCGAATGAAGCATGCAAGGCTCTTATGGGTAAGAACTTAAAAGTGAATGTTTTCACGCTTGGCAGGACGATGAAATGTTAATTATTTACAAAGTCCAGCTTGCTGTGTTAATATTTCATATTAGCAACAAAGGAGGTTAATTGGTAGCTGGTACAGTAAAATGGTTTAGTGCTGAAAAAGGATATGGATTTATCGAACAAGAAGACGGAGACGATATTTTTGTTCACTTTTCAGCAATTAAATCAGAAGGTTTTAAGACTCTTGAAGAAGGACAGAAAGTTGAGTTTGAAATTACTCAAGGCGAACGCGGTAAGCAAGCTTCAGATGTAATAATTTCTGAATAGTAAGTCTTTAAAAAGCAAGTCTTAAATTATTGAAAATTAAATAAAAAAGAAAAAGGCTCTAATTATTTTAGAGCCTTTTTAAATCTAAATAATTATGATAATAATGATTGTTTTCAAAAGGCGAGCTCTTGTTGGCAACTATCTCGTTTTTGTCATATTTGTTATTCTTAACGCATGAAACCTATTTTCTTTCAATTAGGATCAATCGCTATTAGGAGCTGGGGTGTGATGGTGGCTTTGGGCTTCTTGACATCATTATTCTTTGTACACCGACAGGCTCTGAAAAAAGGAATTAAAAGCGATTTAATCTTAAATTTGTCGTTCTATCTTTTGTTGGCTGGAATCGCCGGCGCTCGCCTGATTTACGTGATCACTGATTATTCTTATTTTGCGGCTCGGCCACTGGAAATATTTATGATTCAAGCCGGAGGCCTATCGGTTCACGGTGCTTTTTTAGGTGGCGCAATAGCGGCTTACTTTTTCACCAGGCACCATAAGATATCTTTTTTAAGAATAGCAGACATTATTGCTCCGACTTTATTGATAGGGCAGGCAATTGGGCGCGTCGGATGTTTCTTGGCCGGACATTGTCAGGGAAAAGTCACGGACTTTTTTATTAAAGTTAAATTTCCGATGCTAGATGGTTTTCGTCACCCGGTCCAGCTATACGAAGGTGGACTAAACTTAATTGCTTTTGTATTGTTTCTAGTTTTTCAAAATAAGTTCAAAAAGAAAGGCACCTTATTTGCGGCCGTTTTTATAGTTTATTCTCTCATCCGTTTTCTAACTGATTTTCTTAGAGATGAAAGCAAAATGTTATTTTCGACCCTTAGTTATGCTCAAATTGCTTCATTGGCAATTATTTTAGCTTTTTCGGTAGCTATAATAAAGAGCAGGCAGAAGGCAATTAATACTCTCCAATAAGAAAACATACAAGGTCAGCTTCAGCCAGCATTATTAATCTTATTAAGCAAAGAAACGGGTAAAGATAACATAATCAAGTAATAGCTCACCGCAGTCATTAAATGGACAATAAAAAGAGAAAAGATTTTAAGAAAAATAATAAAAAAAAAGGGCAAGAGAAAATTACTTTGCCTCTTAAGGGTATGAGTTGCGCATCTTGTGTGATAAAGGTTGAAGACTCTTTGAAAAGTGTAGAAGGCGTCAAGTCGGCAAATGTTAACCTGGCGACCGAGAAGGCAACCGTCGAATACGAAACTGAAAAAGTCAAATTTGATGATCTTGCTAAAGCCGTTGATAGTGCCGGCTACATGGTTTCCCTCGAAGAAGAAACTTTTGATGTCGAGGGGATGAGTTGTGCGTCTTGTGTAAAAAAAGTTGAAGATGCCTTGTTGAGCGTTAACGGTGTCGAGGAGGCTAGTGTAAATCTGGCAACTGAGAAAGCTACGGTTAAATATGTTCCGCCATTGCCCTTGAAAGAAATGAAGAAAGCCGTAGAAAACGTCGGATATAAGCTAATAAGCATAAAAGAGCCCTCTAGATTGAAAGAAGAAGAAAAAGAGATCCTAAAGGACGTTGAGCTTAATAAGCTTCGCAATAAGTTCTATTTTTCTCTTTTCATGGGCATTCTAATTTTCTTGGGAAGTACGGAGTTTATTCCTGGAGTTGTTTCTATTCCGCAAAACGTAAGATTTTTCATAATGTTCCTTTTGGCAACGCCGGTACAATTTTGGGCCGGTTGGCAAATATATGTCGGAGCCTATAAAGTTGCCCGTCACGGCAGTACTAATATGGACACTTTGATTGCCATGGGAACAAGCGCCGCTTATTTTTTCAGTGTTATTGCCACTTTTTTTCCGGAGCTTTTTACCTCTAGAGGGCTGGAGGTAACTGTCTATTATGACACTGCGGCATTGATAATAGCCTTAATCTTACTTGGCCGTTATTTAGAAGCCAAAGCTAAAGGAAGGACAACCGAGGCGATAAAGAAATTAATGGGGCTGAGGGCTAAAACAGCACGAGTAATTCGGGACGGCGAAGAGATTGATCTGCCAATCGAAGAGGTAATAGTCTCAGATTTAGTTGTTGTTCGTCCCGGAGAGAAGATCCCGGTTGACGGTGTTATCAAGGACGGCTATTCAAGTATAGACGAGTCAATGGTTACGGGAGAAAGCATACCGGTTAGCAAAAAAGCTGGAGATAAGGTTATAGGGGCGACGATTAATAAAAGCGGAAGCCTTACATTTGAGGCAAAGAAAATCGGTAAAGATACCGTTTTGGCTCAAATTGTCAGAATGGTCCAGGAAGCACAGGGCTCCAAAGCGCCGATTCAAAGGATGGCCGATGTTGTAGCCAGCTATTTTGTTCCTGCTGTAATTACTATTGCAATTATCACCTTTTTATTATGGTTTTTCTTAGGGCCTGAAGGTAAAGCTTTTACATTTGCGTTAGTTAACTTCATTGCCGTTTTGATAATTGCTTGTCCATGTGCTCTGGGTTTAGCAACTCCTACGGCGATAATGGTCGGAACCGGGAAAGGAGCAGAAGAGGGAGTTTTAGTAAGAAGCGGAGTTTCGTTAGAAACAGCCCATAAACTGAATTCAATTATTTTAGATAAGACGGGTACTTTGACGGAAGGAAAGCCGAAGGTAACGGATGTTATTACAACGAATGGATATAAGCAGGAAGAGCTCCTGGCTTTAGTTGCTTCGGTTGAGAAAAAATCCGAACATCCGCTGGCGGAAGCAATTGTATTAGAAGCAAAGTCAAAAGACATAAAGCTAGAGGAAGCTAATAATTTTCAAGCAATTGCAGGTCTTGGAGCTACAGCAAAAGTAGGTAGTAAAACAATAGCTGTGGGCAACTTAAAACTGATGAAAGAACAAAAAGTTAAGCTAAATGATATAAGCAAAAAGAAGGATGAACTTTCAGCGAAAGGCAAGACACCTGTTTTTGCGGCAATAGACGGCGAGGTGGCAGGCATTATCGGCATTGCTGATACGCTTAAACATAATTCAAAAGAGGTGGTGCATAAATTAAATCAACTAGGTTTGAAGGTAACGATGCTCACCGGAGATAATGCTTTGACGGCAAAAGCAGTGGCAGCTCAAGCAGGGATTGAAAATGTGTTATCTGAGGTTTTACCGGCAGACAAGGTCTCCGAAGTAAAAAAGCTTCAAAATGAAGAGGGATTAGTAGCAATGGTCGGTGATGGAATAAATGACGCTCCGGCTCTTGCTCAAGCAAATATTGGCATTGCCATAGGAACCGGCACTGATATTGCGATGGAAGCATCAGATATAACGTTGATGAGCGGTGATCTGGATGGCATTGTCAGGGCAATCGCATTGAGTAAAAAGACAATGCGTGTTATTAAACAAAACCTATTTTGGGCTTTCTTTTATAATGTAGCATTAATTCCAATAGCAGCTGGCGTCTTGTATCCGTTTTTTGCCCTGCTGCTAAGTCCTATTTTTGCAGCTGCGGCAATGGCTTTAAGCTCGGTCACTGTAGTCAGTAACTCACTTCGTTTAAAAAGGGCAAA
>JAUUWJ010000128.1 GCA_030589175.1 Actinomycetes bacterium | reverse complement strand
TATATATCGTTACGCTCCGTGTAAATATAAGGTTTCATTCTAGGATCCCACCGTCTTTTTTGGTGCCCGAAATGAACTCCTGCCTCTAAAAGGTTTTTCATTGATACTACTGGCAAACTAATCCTCCTAAATTAAAAAAACTGGCTACAATGAGCCATTCAGCTTTCATATAATACATAAATTAGTTTTTTTAAGCAAATTACGCTATGTATTTACTTGACTTTGAATTTGCTCTTTTTAAAGGCGAATCTCAGCCCTATAGTCGCTTTTGTGCGCAGTTGAGATACGCGTGATTCTGTTATCCCTAAGATTTCCCCTATCTCTTTTAATGTTAATCCTTCGTAATAATATAGAGATACTATTATTTTTTCTCGTTCCGGCAACTTTTCAATTTCAGTAGATAGAGCTTTTTGTAGTTCTTTGTTTTCTATAACTTCTATTGGATCGCTTAGAGACTTATCTTCCAAAATATCAATAAGAGCAAGCCTATCGTCAGAGGGACCGTCAAACATCTTCACTTCTTCCAGGGCCATCATGGATGAGCTGCTTAATTTATCATAAATTTCATAGAGTTTGTCTATGTTTACTCCCATCTTCTCGGCAATTTCTTTATCCGAGGGCGCTCTCCTGAGCTCAAGTTGAAGAGCTTGATAGGATTTTTCGAGCTCCCTGCCAGCCTGTCTTATTGAGCGAGGAACCCAGTCAATAGCTCTGAGTTCGTCTACAATTGCTCCTTTTATTCTGGAAACCGCATACGTTTCAAATTTGACGTTACGAGATAAGTCGAATTTATCAATCGCATCCATCAAGCCAAACATTCCATATGAAGCTAGGTCGCCTATTTCTATGTTTGAAGGCAAACTGACTGAAATCCTGCTTGCCACATATTTTACAATCGGCGAGTAGTAAAGAATGAGTTTATCTTTCAGCTCGGCACCGTTTGACTTTTGATAATCAATCCAAACCTGCTGGATTAGTTCTTTTTCAGTTAATTTATCTTTTTGCGCTTTTTTCGATTTCAAAAAATCTCCTTATGAACGAGGATGGCTTCGCTTGTAAACCTTCTTTAAGGCCGTTCTACTTAAATGAGTATAAACTTGGGTACTGCTCATATCAACATGACCTAAAAGCTCTTGTAAAGTCCTCAAATCAGCTCCTTTTTCTAACATATGAGTTGCAAACGAATGTCTTATCCCGTGAGGCGTCAAAAAAATCGGGAGCCCCAACTTTTGCAACCTTTCTTTAAGCATCTTTCTAACTTGCGAATCAGAAATTCTTCGCCCTCTTATCGAGATAAAAAAAGCCTTTTGCGAATCATCGACTTTTCTTTCTCTCTTACATAAGTAATCTTCTAGCAAATTTGCACATCTTTTATGAAAAGGTACGACCCTTTCCTTGGAGCCCTTACCTCTTACTCTCACTTGTTTTTCTTCTAGATCTACATTCTCTATATTCAGCCCCGTTAACTCGGAAATTCTTAAGCCTGATGCATATAGCATTTCCAGGATAGCTGTATTTCTAGTCTCAAAAAAATCATCTTCTCTGATTTCTAAAAGAGACTTTATATTTGCTTCTGAATATATATCGGGAAGTTTTCTATTTAATTTAGGGCTTTGTATTAGAGAAATCGCATCATTATCAAGAAAATCATTTCTTTTTAGGAACTTAAAAAAGGTCTTAAGACTCGAAATGTGGCGAGCTACGCTCTTTTTTGAGAGGCCGCTTTTATAGAGATATCCAAGATATTCTTTTAAAATATCGTAGTCGATATTATTTAATGTGACCTTACGGGAGTTAATAAAGCGTTTAAAACGTCCTATATCGCTTTTATACGCCTCGACGGTTTTCGACGACAATTGTCTTTCTTGCTCTAAATATCTAATAAATATGTTTTCTAAATCTTTGGTTGCTCCCATTGCTTTAACGTTTGCTATGATTGTGTTTGATTGCACTTAGTAGTATACCTTTTTAAGCATTAGAATTAAAGAAAGATAAAGTGCTTAAGCAGTTCTTTTATTATCATTTGCTCATTTCTTTGTGTAACGTAAACTTGTTTTTATAGCTCTATTATTTGGCATAAAAAATGAAGAAGCGCCAGGTGGCGTCGGCGCTTCTTCAGCGACAAACTTTGCTACGCATATTGCTGTAAATAAACTGTAAATATTGCTGCAAACTATTCATTATTATTATCGGAAGCTACACGATAAAACTTTAGGAAAATTTGGAATTTTTTAATCAGTGTAAATCGGTTTGATAGATTTTATGGCGTGCTTAAAGATTAAAATCTCTTTTTGATCTCCTTCATTAGAAATCATCAGAGAAAAATCATCAAACGACTTGACGTATCCTCGCCAACCTATGCCTTCTGTCGCTTCAATTTGAACCAATCTGTTACGATTTATCAATTGATCCAAAAAAGCGTTTTGAGTCTCAGCTCTACTGCCAGTCTTAGTCTTGATAACCGTTTTCACCGTCTCTTTATTTTGATTTTTGAGACCCGCTTTGTTAAAAGCCTTGGCCATAGAGTTACCGTTTGACAAAGCCATTACCGCCTTGTTTACTGTTACAGCACAATCTTCACACAATCTTTGCCTAATATTCTTACCCTCATCAATCTCGAAACTATCAATTTGGGCTAAATTAATAAGCCAAAGATTGTCTGATTTTTTCTCGCAAATTGTGCACGTTCCGTTTTCCAAAAATTCACCTTGCCTTTTAGCGCTTAACCAGCCACTTTAAGCTTATTATATAGAGATAGTTAGCTACTAACAACTTCATACTTTGATATCCATGATTAAATTATTTACAACTAATTTTTGATATAAGATGTTAAAATACTTCTATGGAAAATATTGCAGTTCAAGTCAACAATCTAATTAAAACTTTCGGAGATATCATTGCAGTCAATGATGTTTCCTTCAAAATCAAAAAGAACACAATATTTGGGTTTTTAGGACCAAACGGAGCAGGAAAAACTACAACTATTAATATACTTTGCACTCTCTTAAGACCGACGTCAGGTATTGCAAAAATAAATGATTATAACTGCGTAGAAAATCCTGAAGAAGTAAGACAATCTATCGGGATAGTCTTTCAGGATCCTTCCTTAGACGAGAGACTCTCTGCTTGGGATAATCTGGAATTTCACGGCCTTGTTTATAACATAGCAAAACAAGAGCGCCGAAAAAGAATTGATTTTGTCTTAAACATGGTCGAGCTTACAAAAAGGAAAAAAGATGTTGTGCGCACGTTTTCCGGGGGCATGAAACGCCGTTTGGAGATTGCCAGAGGTCTAATGCATCAACCAACAGTTCTTTTTTTGGACGAGCCTACTTTGGGCCTTGACCCTCAAACTAGAAATTACATTTGGAATTATATACGAAAACTTAAGGATGAACACAGCATTACTATTTTTCTTACAACACATTATATGGATGAGGCTGAGAATTGCGATGAAATAGCAATTATTGATAAAGGAAAAATAATCGCCTTAGATACACCG
>JAUUWJ010000155.1 GCA_030589175.1 Actinomycetes bacterium | reverse complement strand
AAAGTAAAAATCAATATCTTCGAAATCCTTTCCGGCTTCTAGTGCCCCAGCGCCGGCAGCTTTGTGATCAGAGTGACGGTATACATAACCTTCCTTTTCCGAATCAAAGGTGAAAATTATTTTAGGTTTATATTCTTGAATCAAACTCTTCAGTTTAGGAATCAGTTTAACTTCATCTTTAAGATCTCTATCCTTAAATCGCAAAAACTTTACCTCATCATATTGCAAATACTCAGCTGCTTTAAGCTGTTCTTGCTCTCTAGTTCTACCTAGATTTTTTTCTGAGCCGCCTTTTTCACCAGAAGTAGCGACAATAATTACTACTTTGTTTCCGTTTTTGTGAAGAGCTGCTAACGTGCCTCCCGCGTACCAATCAGCATCATCGGGATGAGCACCAATCAGCATGACCGTTTGCCCTTTGACCTTTGATAGTTCAACGCCCTTAGCTTTAGCTACACCTAAATTAGCCGGTTTCGAAAGACGAGAGGCTATATAAAAAATAATAGACATGGATATTGGCAATATAAGCATTAAAATACCTAAACTTGCCAAAACAATTAGCACTTTTTTAAGCCTTGATTTTTTAGGAAATACTTTAAACACAATATATATTGTGAAGATTTATAACCAGCGTTTCAACTAGTTTATGCTGCCCGACGTTTTTCTTCTTTTTCTTCTTCGCCTTCACTCTCTTGGACTTGCATACGCTCTATGTGAATCTCATAAGCCTTCCAAAACGTATATATTGCCCATATACCGGCAAGGCCCACGATTACGAAGACCATCCTGGCACCTACGCTATCGGTACCGCCAAGAATTGCGCTGATTAAATCAAATTCTAAAACTCCTGCCAGGCCCAAGTTTAAAGCACCGATTATTACTATAATCCACGATACCCAATCCAGCCAATTAAATGTCGTATAGTTTGGCCTCGTTGCCATAAATAACCTCTCCTCTGATAATCTAAGCTATAATTCCCTTAAAAAATAAAAATAGACTTCAAAAACACATGGGACATTAAATTACTATTCGCATTTTTGGGTAAAACAAAAAACAAAAAAGGTGGGTCTTAATATGCCAGAAGATGAAAATCGTTTTTTAAGCTTAGAAATAATATCGGTAGCATTAAAAGTTGTGGCCATTGTAGTTGCCGTAGTTAGCGTTCTACTAGCTATTGCCGGTCTATTTGGTGGCGTTTCAATACTAGGAAGAATAATAACATTTGTCTTTTTTTTAGTAGCTGGAGCAGTTCAGTTTTTTCTCATATGGGCAACAGCTGAAGTCATTCTTTTACTGATTTCAATAGAGCGAAATACTTTCATAACAAAAGAAGAGGCTAAAAAAGGTGGTATGCGTCCGGCTGCTTAAATACCCAAACAAAAGCTATATCTACGTAAAAATTTAGTTAATAGTACTATGAACTAGTTTTTGGTATAATAGCGCTTGTTTGTTTCTAATAAATAATTTTAACTTGTACCTAAATCGTATAACTAAATTATATTATTATGACAAAACCGAGTACCTTTAAAACAAAAAATATAAAAGAAATTGATTACAAGTCTTTAATCGACAATGCCTCAGATGCAATTTTTGTTGCCGATAAGGATTACAACTATATCGATGTAAATATACAAGCTTGCAAACTTTTGAGTTATACAAAAAAAGAGCTCCTAAAGCTTAACATCAGAGATACTTTATGCGGGGAAAATCTTTTAGGTCAACCCCTTTGGTTTGATGAATTGTTGGCCGGAAAAATGGTAAAAAGCGAAAGATGTCTTTGCAGTAAAGACGGCACTCCTATCGAAGTAGAAATTACATCTAAAATGTTATCAGACAAAACACTAGTAGCAATAGTACGTGATATAACCGAGCGAAAAGCTGCAGAAAAATTACTTAGAAGATCGGAGGAGAAATATCGTATGCTAGCGGAAGCGGCTAATGATATGATCTTCATTATCAATCAAGAGTTTGAAGTTGATTATGTAAACCAATATGCAGCTAGAGCTCTTGGTTTGATGCCAGAAGAAATAGTTGGCAAAAATATATCTGAAGTGTTCCCTGAAGAAGAAGGATACAAAAGGATACAAAAGCTAAAAATAGTTTTTGATACGGATTCACCTATGTATACGGAAAGCAAAAGTCTTTTTTTCGACAAATGGACATGGATCGATACATCCTTAACGCCAATTAAGAATGAGCAGGGAGAGACAACTGCGATACTGGGCATCTCGAGAGACATTACCGAGAAGAAGGAAGTTGAAAAATTTAGCGACTCTTTAAACATAATAAATACTACCTTAAATTCAATAACAACAGATTTTGAAAGCACTTTAAACAAAGCTCTCAAAGAGGCCGTGAAAGTAATGAGCTGCGATTCAGTTGCATTACTTTTCAAAGAAAACGATAGTTGGAGATTGGGCTACCTACAGGGATTGATAACTCAATTAGGAAAAAACCTAATAGGTATGCGCTTTAGTAAGAAAGAATTTCCTATTGCAAATATAGCTGAGCAAACAAGAGAAGTCATCGTAGTTAATGATGCCTTAAAAGACAGCCGAACTAATAAATCATTAATGAAGAAATTCAAAGTGCGCTCTAGCCTGAACGCTCCCTTGTACGTTGGCGATAACAATATAGGAACTTTAAATTTTGTCTATCACACCTCGCCAGTTAAATTTAATGTGGCTCACATCGACTTTTCCTATAAGGTAGCAACTTCCTTCTCTCTTGCCATCAATAATTCGGAGCTCTACACAGTAAAACAAGAGCTTATTGAGGAGATGGATAAATCAAAGAAACTAAGTGATAGCCTTAATGATATTTACGGCTCTATTTGCTCAAAGCCATGTATGAGAAATGCGCTACAAATCTTGCTCGAAAAAGCGGCTAAATCCTTCGGCTGCGAATCATCAGCATTTTTATTGAAAATGAACGATTATTGGTCCGTAAAAGATGCTTACGGTAAATTAAAGCCAGGTAAGTGCCTATCAGATGAAGAAATCAAGTTATTTCGTTTTTCAGCTCAACAAAAAACGAAACAAATTTTAAATGATGCATTGGGTAATAATAAAATAAATCTTGACCCAAACAGAGATGATATTCGTTCTTTATTAATTGCCCGTAT
>JAUUWJ010000053.1 GCA_030589175.1 Actinomycetes bacterium | reverse complement strand
ACTATCCAACTAAGGTTGTATCCCTGTCGCAGGGTGGATAAAAAAAGAGCAAGCCAAGCAAGAGAAAGGGTAGATATAAATATCTTTGTGCCAACCTTTATTGTTAGGGTGCTTGATTCTTTTGACATAGCAATAGATTTACTGTCAGTTAGGCTATAATTATAGCAAAAACCGAGCATATTTTGCCGTGAAAAAGCAATATAAAAGGTAAGAAAGGTAAGTAAAGTCTAGGTTTTACATTTTTAGTCAACTTCTAACCGGGTTGCAAAAACTTAAGGCTTGTAGAAAACGTAAAGATAAAGTGCTGTGATGGTAAAAACAATTGCTAAGACAACCGTGATTCGGTTTAGGTTACGCTCAATTAAAGTTGTTCCGGAAAATGTTGACGGTAAAGCACCACCGAAAGCTTCTGAAAGGCCGGTACCTTTACCTGAGTGAAGCAGTATCGCTATTATCAATGCAACCGAAACAAAAATATGGATTCCAATTATTACGCTTAACATAACTTAATAAAAATAGCTTATTTTGGCCTTATTTTCAACATTTGTTGGCCGTTATCCTAGATTAAGTGCCTGATTTAAGCGATTCATAACTTTTTCATTTTCTAAGATGGAGACAAGATAAAATAGTTCTGGGCCGCTATAAGAACCGGTCAAAGCAAGCCGGATCGGCATAAAAGCATTTTTGCCTTTAATGCCTTGTCGTTTAAGTTTTTTGCTGTGTTGTTTTAATAATTCTTTTGCTTCCTCTAAGTTTTGAGAGGACGACTTCTCAAATAGCTCTTTAAAACTTAAAATTGCTTGTTGTGCTAAATTTTCTTTTAAATATTTTTTAGCCTCTTTATTAAAGCTAATCTCTTCTTGAAAAAAAACATTTGCATAATCGGGTGCCTCAGTTATAGTGATTAAATCGTCTTTTATGGCGGAGGCTATTAGCTTAAGTTTATTATTACCGGCAAGCATTTTTTTACTTTCCAATGAAGGCTTTATTTTTTGAGCTAACTCTTTATCACTCAATCTTCTGATGTGTTGACCATTTAGCCACTTGAGCTTGTCAATATCAAAAATCGCCGGACTTTTTGAAACATTACTTATCTCAAAGAAGTTTATTAGTTCTTCACGGCTTAATACCTCTTGCTCTTGAGGGGGACTCCAGCTTAAAAGAGATAAGTAATTAATCATAGCCTCGGGAAGGAAACCATTTTCTCTGTATTCGCTAATAGCTGCTGCTTCGTGGCGTTTACTAAGCTTTGTTCTATCGGGTCCCAAAATAATTGGAATATGAGCAAAAGTAGGCTGTTGATAGCCAAGGGCATCAAATAACAAAATATGTTTTGGCGTGTTGGAAAGATGATCTTCTCCGCGGATAATATGAGAGATTTTCATTTCTCCATCATCGACTACGACAGCCAAGTGAAAAGTAGGCGATCCATCCGCTCTTTGTATAACAAAATCACTTATTTCTTCCAGGTCAAAAGATATTTGGCCGTAGATAAGATCATCTACTTTTAGCACATCTTTCTTAACCGCAAATCGAACAGAGGGCTTGATGCTTTCATCTTTTAAGTCGCTTAGTTCCTTTTCAGTTAATTTTCGACAACGACCGCTGTAACGAGGAGGGCGGCCTTCTACTAGCGCTTTTTTCTTCTCTGTTTGCAATTGTTCGATAGAGCAGTAACAGTTGTAAGCTTTACCTTCTTTTATCAGTTTGTTTACTTTTTTCTTGTAAAGATCAAAACGCTTACTTTGATGATACGGGCCGAAGTTACCTTTTCCGGGTCCTTCGTCGAAATCCAAACCGAGCCAGCTCATATCATCAAGGATTGATTCTTCGTATTCTTTGATTGATCGAGCCCTGTCAGTGTCTTCGATACGCAAAACAAAGGTACCTTTATTGTTTTTGGCAAAAAGCCAGTTAAATAAAGCTGTCCTGGCGCTCCCTATATGAAGGTTACCGGTAGGAGAGGGAGCAAAACGGACTCTGATTTGGTTGTTGGTTGTTGGTTGTTGGTTGTTGGAAGTCAAAGTCATCGATACTATTCTTTGCTTATCAAAACTACCGCTTGAGCGGCTATACCTTCATTTCGGCCGGTAAATCCCATCTTCTCGGTTGTTTTTGCTTTTAGTCCTATTTGCTCTTTATCGATACCGATTGTATCACTGATCCGAGCTAACATTTGTTGCCAGTAATTTTCGAGGCGGGGTTCTTCCAGAATTACAATCGAGTCAATATTTACAATCTTATAGCCGTTTTCTTCAAGCAATTCTTTGGCTTTTTTAAGAAGAATTAACGATGAAATGTCTTTATATTGAGGGTCTGAAGCCGGAAAAAGCTGGCCTATGTTTCCCAGGGATGCTGCTCCAAGCAGAGCATCGATTATGGCGTGGAGAATTACATCGGCATCGGAGTGGCCTTTCAAACCTTTTTCGAAGTCGATATCAACTCCGCCTAAGACCAGTTTTCTTCCTTCTTCAAAGCGATGGGCATCAAAACCTATTCCAACTCTCAATAAAATACTCCTTAACAAGCGATTATGTATTGTTTAATTTAACATTCAATGTCTAAGTCGTTCTAAAAATCGTAGCTTACTGACCTTTTTTACTTTTTATCAAAACCTCTGCAAAAGCAAGGTCGCTAGGCCTTGTAATTTTAATGTTATCATATGCGCCTTTTGCTATTTTTACTTTATAGCCATAGCGCTCTAACAATGAAGCGTCGTCACTACCATAGAATCCTTCTTCCTTTGCTTTTCTGTAGCTATCTAAGAGTGCTTCTTTCTTAAAAATCTGCGGTGTTTGAACAGCAATAAGGTCTGGGCGGTTCAAAGTCTCTTCAACATAGTCGTCCCTTTTTCTTTTTATGGTATCGACAGGCATTAATGCCGGAACTACTCCGTCTGCTTCCCAAAGCTCTTTGATTGTTTTATTTATAAAGTTAGAATCTGCTAATGGTCGTGCACCGTCGTGAATTGCCACAATTTTTACATCTTTTTCAAAATAATTAAATGCATTTGATACTGAATCCTGTCTTTTTGGGCCGCCCAAGATGATTTTAGAAATTTTTGGTATTGAGTATTCGTTTACAAGGTCAGCTGTCCGATTAATATCTTTTTCTTGAACAACTACAATGATGCTGTCGATAATACTTCCTGATATGGCTTTAAGCGTCCATACCAGCAAAGGTTTGCCTGCTAAAGATAAAAAAAGCTTGTTTTGCTTGGCTTTCATCCGCTCGCTCTTTCCAGCGGCAACGACGATAGCTATTTTCATTTTTTTAATTTCGTGAAGATTAACTTTCCGGCCGATGTCTGAAGTACGCTGTTAACAGTGACCTCTATCGTTTGGCTGATTTTATTTTTACCGTCTTCAATAACGATCATAGTCCCGTCGTCTAAGTATCCTACACCTTGATCTTTTTCTTTGCCTTCTTTGATAACGGTAATAGTGAAGCTCTCTCCGGGGATGACAACCGGTTTTAATGCTTGAGCGAGATTGTTTAAGTTAAGTGTGCGTACATTTTCAAGCAGTGCTACTTTGCATAAGTTATGATCGTTGCTAATTAGGTTTGCGTTTAATTCCAAGCTTAGCTTGATCAGTTTATCGTCTACTTCACTAAGCGTTGGATAATCTTTGTCTATTAATTCCACTTTAATATCGTTTTGTTTTCTTAGTTCTTGTAATACGTCAAGGCCACGGCGGCCCCTGGTTCTTCTTAGGTCATCTGCCGAATCGGCAATTGTTTGCAACTCTGAAACTACAAAGCGGGGCACAATAATCGTACCTTGAACAAATCCCGCTTTTATTATGTCTATTAATCGGCCATCAATTATGATGCTGGTGTCTATAACGTTTAGAGATTTGTCAGTTGATTTTTCTGTAGGATTAGCCCAATCAAACGTTATTTGTCGATTAACAAATAAGTTAAAACCGATGTAACCTAAGGAAATGTAAGTGATAGCTATAGAATACGGAGTGATGATACTTATAGGTTTAAGCAGACCTTCCAAGGGTTTAGCTAGAAGGGAAGCGGCGACTAAACCTATAATCAAACCGCCTGTTCCTGTTATAAGCTCGGCACTTGATATACTTTTTGTTTTGTGCTCAAGCCACTGGGCAAAAGCAGTAACTCGCCGTCCGACTAACCCACCTATTACAAAACCTAAACCTGCGCCGATTATGATGAATAATATAAGTGCGATATTTCTAGACACATAGGCCGGTGCGATGTTTTTAGCAAGCTGAGCTGCTATAATTGTTAAAGCCAGAGTCAAGAGCAATCTTATGGCTTCAGTTAGCATCGCTTTATCTAATTTAGCATTTTATCTACTTTTTTATCCATCTCCTCTTCAGTTTTTTTGTATATATATACTAGTTCGCTAATCAGTATTTTCTTGGCCTTAGAAAACTGCCTTTTTTCTCGCGTAGAAATTTTTTCACCAGTGTTTAGATCTCTTAACACCTCGGCTACGGAATGAATATTACCGGTTGATAATTTATCACTATTTATTTTGAATCGCTCGGTGTAGTCGATGATTTCCTTTTTTGATTTATCGGACAGGACTTTTAGGACTTTAGAAGCTTGGCGTTTATTGATGATACTTCTTAGCCCTAATTCATCGCAATTGTCTATCGGAATGCTGATCATAAGTTGTCCTTCAGTGAATTTTAGAACGTAATACTTTTTCTTTTCAGAAAAGACTCTTTTCTCCTTTATGGCTTCAATTATTCCGGCACCATGATGAGGATAGGCAACTTTATCTCCTTTTTGAAACATTTAATCTCCTTATTGTGTCTATTATCATTATAGCAGATAAAATAGCCTATTTACAGTATTTGTCCGTATTTATTAGAGGGGAGTAACCAATGGCGTGAAATGATGTTAGATGGATATATGACAAATTACTTTGACTTTTCCGATTATTTCCATCCAAACGTATCTAACATCTAACGTCCAATGTCTAATATCCAATGTCTAGACTAGACGTAACGGTCCATAAGAGTTGACTCTTTAAATTTACGCAAATTATCTTGAATAATCTCAGCTCTAGCTCTGCCTACGCCATCGACCGTATCCAGCTCTCTATGATTGGCATTAAGTATAGTTTGCAGGTCGCCAAACCTCTTTACAATCTTGTCTATCACGCTATACGGCAGGCGCGGGATTCTTCTTAATACGCGAAAACCGCGAGGATTCATTTTTTGGTCTAAGATATTGACTCCTCCTCCGTAACCTAAATGTTTGGCAATAGTGAGCAAGTCCAAAATTTCATCATTACTTAGTTCAAGCAAATTTTCTTTAACGCTAATGCTATCTTTTTTGTTAATGACATAGTCTCTAATAAGGACCATGCTTTCTTCTGCAACATTTGCCATTAACTCATCCAATTGCATTTGCAGGAGTCGTCCCTCTTCGCCCAATTCACTGATGTAATTCTCTATCTCTACGGCTACTTTTTCAACCATAAGGCTTCTTTGCAAGACAATTACCACATCGAGCAGCGTTACAAGGTCTTCGTATTCCAAGGTGCTTAGATTTCCGGAAACCTGATCTAGGCGTTTTTTGTACTTTTCTAATGTTTGAAGGGCTTGATTGCTTTTAGCTAGGATTTCCCTGGAGTCTTTAAGCACATACTTAAAATTATCAATAAAAAGAGTAACGGTGCTTCGGCGCTCGGATATTGATATTACCGTAGCTTTAGTTTGTTTGGCTACTCTTTCAGCTGTTCTATGACGCATGCCGGTTTCACTGGTATAAAGGGATGAATCCGGTACTAGATGGACGTTTGCCCGAAGTACCTGGCTCATGTCTTCAGTTAA
>JAUUWJ010000124.1 GCA_030589175.1 Actinomycetes bacterium | reverse complement strand
CTTGCCGTTGAACTGAGCTCGACTCCAGCAACCGTACTTGAAAAGTTACAGGAAGAAAAAAGAGTGAAGTTGGCTGAGGATACTATTCCCATAAACTCAGCGGTTGTGTTTGCCGGGGGAAATAAACCGAGCCTTGAAGAAGAAGCGCTGGCAAATGCGCTTAATAAAAACAGGATAAAAACGGTTTTTATCGATAAAACTGAAAACGAGTACAGCAAAGTCGATCAATTTGTAAAAGCCGGCATTGATACGGTCGACAATATAGATATGGTCTACGGAAAAATATCATTAGTGTACCTTCTCCTTAATTCAGATAGTGGGCACTTTGGAGTAAGGCCTTCTGCTGACAAACTAATGCCTGCTTTTAATTGAGGTTTTAGTGAAAATTTTAGCAATAGTTCCTACTTATAACGAAGAGAAAAGAATAGTCAGTACGGTGAATGCTTTGAAATCGCTGCCGGAAATTTCAAAGGTTGTCGTTGCAGATGACTGCTCTCAAGATGAAACTTTAACGGAAGCAAAGAAAGCTACTCCATATGTGATTTCTCATAAAATGAATTTCGGCAAGGGCGGCTCTATTAATAAAGCACTTAAGAGCCTAAATATTAATGGAGTCAACGGGGTGATTTTTGCAGACGGTGATTTAGGTGAGAGCGCAAAAGAGTTTGCTTATCTGATTGGAGCTTTTAACGAGGGGAATGATATGCTTATAGCCGGTTTTGGACCGCCTACTAAAAAGGGTGGTTTTGGTTTGGTTAAGGGGCTTTCTAATTGGGCCATCAAGAGATATGGAGGCCAAAAAATGCAGACACCATTGTCAGGGCAAAGGCTACTTTCAAAAGAAGCAGTAAAGAAACTAAAGCCTTTTGCCAATGGTTTCGGCTTGGAAGTTGATATGACCATAAAAGCTTTAAGGGCCGGTTTTAAAGTTAAAGAAGTGCAGACTAAAATGAGCCATGATGAAACCGGACGCGATTTAGCCAGCTTTGTTCATCGGGGAAGGCAGTTTTTTGACATCCTTAAAGTAATATTGAGGAGAAGAAAATAATTATTAGGTAAGGAATATAGACGAATGATTAATGAGATTATCAAACATAACATAGCTTTTATCACTTTCTTTGCTCTAAGCATAGGCTCTTCGATTGTTGTTTTGCGAGTGCTTGATAAGGCAAATTTTAAAGAAGAAAATTTTCAAAAAGATAGAATAATAACTTCATCTGGCGTTCTGTTTTTGTTTTTCTTGCTTTTTTACGCTCTGTATTTGTTTTTCTTTGAGAATAATCTAGTTCTTAAAGGATGGCCTTATTCTTTGCTTATCGTAAGTTTCGGAGTCGGCCTTTTGGGTTTTTATGACGATCTGTTTGGTGACAGCGAAGAAGGCGGTTTTGCCGGTCATTTCGGCGCTTTGGCAAAAGGCAAGGTAACTACAGGAGTCATAAAAGCGGTCTTTGGATTTGCTTTGGCTCTTTATGCAGCCTACTTGGCATCTTCGGGAATAGAAATAATTATAAATGCTTTAATAATTGCTTTATCGGTAAATTTCTTTAATTTGTTGGACTTGCGGCCCGGCCGTTCTTTAAAAACCTTTATTGCTGCTTTCGCTTTGATTTTTATATTTTCAAACCTGAAAACTTTATTGATAGTAAGTATTCCGATTTTAGCCCCGGTTATCGTCTTGCTTTATTTAGACTTGAAGCTGAAAGCGATGCTTGGCGATACGGGCTCAAATATTCTTGGCGGATTAATTGGAATATATGTGGTGTATAGCTTTACTTTAAAAGTTAATTTAGGAATCTTACTTGTTTTGATAATTGTTCACCTTTACTCAGAAAAACGCTCAATAAGCTCTTTCGTGAGCAAAAACAGTGTGTTACGTTGGCTCGACGGACTCGGCTTAAAGAAATCAAGTTAGCTTAAAAAATCTTCAAATCATGTTAAAACATATAGTTGTAATTCAACTTAAGTGATAAAGTATTATCAGATACCAGATACTAGGTAGCAGAACAACGAATAACGAAATTCGAACAACGAACAAAAAATTTGAGTTCTTGGTTGAAAATCAAGGATTTTACTTGTAGTATTGGATACTTGAATTTGCTGATAGTAGTTTTTTAGAGGTGAAGTGCTTGGCAAAGCATATTTTTGTAACAGGAGGAGTAGTTTCTTCTCTGGGTAAAGGCATAACAGCTGCTTCAATCGGACTTTTACTTAAAAGCCGCGGTTTGAAGGTCTCGATTCAAAAACTCGACCCTTATTTAAACGTAGATCCCGGAACCATGAGCCCCTTTCAACACGGCGAAGTTTTCGTTACCGCAGACGGATCGGAAACAGATCTTGATCTAGGGCACTATGAACGTTTCATCGATGAAAACCTGACTGGGAACAGTAACGTGACAGCTGGCTCCATATATTGGTCCATCATCAAAAAAGAGAGAAAGGGTGACTTTCTGGGTGGGACGGTTCAAGTAATTCCTCACGTTACGAACGAAATCAAAGAAAGAATCTTGAAATTAGCTGCTGAAAGCCACCCGGATGTTGCAATAACGGAGGTAGGCGGAACTGTTGGCGATATTGAAAGCCTGCCTTTTTTAGAAGCGATAAGACAGCTAAAAAACGATCTGGGAAAAGAAAATGTTTTATATATGCACGTAACACTAGTGCCGTTTATTGATACGGCGGCCGAGCTAAAAACAAAACCTACTCAACATAGTGTTAAAGAACTCAGAAGTATCGGTATCCAGCCCGATATTATTGTCTGCCGTACTGACCGGCAACTTACCGAATCAACTAAAAGAAAAATTGCCTTATTTTGTGATATAGACCAAAAAGCGGTAATTGAAGCAACTAACATTGATAATATATACGAAATCCCCCTATTGTTTAACAAACAAAAACTTGACGAGCTAACAATGGAAGTGCTTGAAATCAAAGCAGGAAAAGCAAAACTCAATGATTGGCAGTCGTTTGTTAAAAAAGTAAAAGGAATTAAAGATGAGGTAAACATAGCGATAGTCGGAAAGTATGTTCAACTTCCCGATGCTTATATAAGTATTTACGAGGCTCTAAACCATGCCGGGATTTTCCATAAACACAAGATAAATCTACAATGGGTAGATGCGGAACAACTTGGCCGTCAAAACCTGGAAAACAAGTTGAGCAAAGCTAATGGCATACTGGTACCGGGCGGTTTTGGCGTAAGGGGAATTGAGGGAAAGATAAGTGCAGCCAGATATGCGAGAGAGAATAAAATCCCTTATTTAGGGATTTGTTTGGGAATGCAATGTGCGGTAGTAGAATTTGCCCGCAATATTGCCGGCATGAAAAATGCCAATAGTTGGGAGTTCGATGAAAAGACGCCATACCCGGTTATTAACTTGATGGATGAACAAAAGAAAGTTGTTGATATGGGAGCCAGCATGCGACTGGGTGATTATGATTGCAAACTTCAGCCAAATACTATTGCCAAAAAGCTTTATGCAAAGGGAAGCATTAAAGAAAGACACAGACACAGATTTGAACTTAATAACAAATATAGAGAAGAGCTTGTTAAATCCGGGCTTGTTCTATCCGGATTATC
>JAUUWJ010000255.1 GCA_030589175.1 Actinomycetes bacterium | reverse complement strand
ATAGTATTGCCTGTCGTAATTCTGGCACTCGCTGTGTCTGTGACCAGTGCGTTTTTCGTAACTTCAAATGCAAGGAAAACGTATATGTCTACTGCAAAGCTGCAGATAGGTGGAATCATAGATGTAACCTTACTTAGACTTGGACAACGTACAACTCGTACAGCGGGAACAAATGTCTATGCGGAATTGGCAAACGACCCTTCATTCAAGAACCTGGTGCTGGAAGCAGCCAAAAACAAAATTAAGAAAAACATGCCGGAATTTGAAGTTAGTGCTAAAGCTATAGAAGATACTGAGATGCTAGAGGTCAGTGTAGAAACAACCGATCCCAAGCAAGCAAAAATACTAACAGAATCTGCTTCTGAGGCATTAATAAAAAAAAGCGCCGAAATAAAAGGCCTTTCTTTTAAAAGTATAAACTCTACAATTTCGATCGCACTTAAGCCGATAGCTAAGGACTTGGCTAAGCTAAGGGGCAATCTATTTGATATCCAGGGTTCAGTAGATAAGCCGATGAGTGCAAAAGACAAGGTTAAAGAAGGCCAGCTTAATGATCAATTAACTGACAGATCAAGACAGCGTGCAGCGGCCGCAGCGGCCGGCAATAATGTCAGGGTTAAAGAAATTGATAACCATCTTGCAGTTTTAAGAAGCAGGCTTTTTGCAATACAAAACGTGACTAAAAGTCTCGATAAAAAACAGACAATCAAAGCATCCGGCATTGCTGATAAGATTACTGACAGAGAAAATTTTCGTCGCAGTCTTACCGATTTTCTTACAAGAACAGCTTTAGAGAATCTTTTTAAAAAGAATGATGTTTTAAAAGTCATTTATCCGGCAGAATTGCCAAAAGAGCCTCATAGTCCGTCCTGGCCCAGGAATATGACAGTCTCGATCTTAGCCGGGCTTCTAGTTGGGCTGGTTTTGCTATCAGTTGCAGATTCGTTTTACCGGGCAAAACAAGAAGTGTGAGGTGATTAGTAATTGCACGAAGTGACGTCTACTATTAGCAAAAAACCTAAAGAATTACTGAATAAGCTTGTTATGGGCTTGCTTTTTCTAACGTTTTTATTGTCTATGATTGCCGGAGCCGCCTCAAGCTACCGGTTAATTTTTGGCCTGTTGCTGGTCATGGGCATGTTTGCAATTATTTTACTAAGATTTTCAAAAACCGCTGTTTTTTTCATAGCTATATATTTTCCTTTCGAGGAAATAATCCTAAAGTTTTTACCGGTGCCTGATAGCATTTATTCTTAACTTAGATTCGGCGGAGAGATATTAATATATTCGCTATTTTTAGCGGTTATTGCCCGAAAAATTTGGAAGCGTTCTCTTAGAGCAACTCCTCTTGATGTGCCGTTAGTACTCTTTGTAGGCGTTTCTCTAGTGTCAGCGCTGGTAAATTATACAAGTTTTAGCGAAGTGGCAATTTTTCTTAGAGTCATTTTGCGCTACGCTTTTTTATTTTATGCTGTAGCCAATCTTGACTTTTCAGAAAAATTCATCAAGCGATTAATAACTGCTTTGATAATAATAGGGCTAATTCAGGTCTTATTTGGTGCAGCTCAAGTAATTATTGGTGATCCCGTGAATGACTTTCTCGCTCCGAGAGCTACGGATCTAACAGTTGGCGGCTATTCAAAGGGTTTTAATGTTCTGGAAGGTCAAAGAGAGTTGGGAAGTATGTATGGAACAACAGGTG
>JAUUWJ010000105.1 GCA_030589175.1 Actinomycetes bacterium | reverse complement strand
TTGTTGAAAGCGGTTTCTACTTCTACTTCGAAACCTCTCTGGGCCAGAGTCCAAGCGCGGGCACCCACTACTTCGTCGCAAATACGCACGCAGCGGGCACAAAGAATACATTTATTCATGTCCTGGTTTACAAAAGGATGACGCGCGTCTATATCGAAGTGGAGCATCTCGCCACCCTCAAAACGAGTGGCGTCAACACCGTATTCTTGACTCAAATCTCTTAGATCACAGTCATTTTGCTTGATACAGCCGCATTCCAAGCAGCGCTTTGCTTCTTTGAGAGCTTCTTTTTCGCTATAGCCTTCCTCGACTTCTTTAAAGCCTTTGCGCTCACTGACTTTAATGTCCGGCATTTTTACGCTTTTTGCTTTCGGCTCGTCTTTAAAATCTTCTTTGCTTATGCCAAACTTCTCGGCACTAAATGACTTATCTTCAAGCTTTATTTTTTCTCCTGCCAAATGTTGATTTATGGCAATCGAAGCTCTGCGTCCGGCCGCAATTGCACCAATTGCGGTATCGGGGCCGACGACAGCGTCTCCTCCGGCAAATACATTGGGAATTGATGTTTGGAGAGTATTATTGTCTATCTGAATTCGGTTGCGCTCCGTTGATTTTACGCCTGTCTTTTCAACTTCGATATTCTGGCCGATTGCGACAATTACCATATCGGCTTCAATATTAAATTCACTGCCTTTTACCGGAGACGGACGGCGCCGTCCACTTTCATCGGGCTCACCAAGCTCCATTCTTACGCACTCCAGCCCATTTACTTTTCCGTTCTTGCCAAGAAATCGACTGGGATTAGTTAAAAGCTTAAGCTTTACGCCTTCCTCTTCCGCTTCTTTTATTTCGATTTCGTGAGCAGGCATTTCATTCCGGGAACGCCGATAGATCAAAGTTACTTCTTTGGCTCCCAGTCTTACTGAGGAGCGAGCCGTATCAATTGCACTATTTCCTCCGCCGATAACTGCCACTTTTCGGCCGACTTCGGGCTTCTTATTAAGGCCGATTTCGCGCAAAATATCGACACCTCCAAGCACTCCGTCAAGATCTTCACCTTCAATTCCCATTTTAGAAGCAACTTGAGCTCCGATCCCTAAGAAAACGGCATCATAATCTTTTTGTAGCGACTCCATTGTAAAATCATCGCCTAAAGCCTTGTTTTTTTGAATATCTACGCCTAGTTCCGTTACAGTGGAAATTTCTTTGTCGAGCAAATCTTTTGGCAAACGGTAAGCCGGGATTCCGTAGTACAACATCCCTCCCGCCTCAGGCTTAGCTTCAAAAACAGTTACATCGTGACCATTGATGGCAGAATAATAAGCACAAGAAAGGCCCGCCGGCCCAGAGCCTATTACCGCCACTTTTTTGCCGCTGTCTTTAGCTTTCTGAGGACGATAACGGTTCTCGCTATTTAAATCGAAATCGCCGACAAAACGCTTAAGCCAGCAAATCGAGACTTTCTCATCTACCAAATTACGTCGGCATGCATCCTCGCAAGGACGAGTGCAAACGCGCCCGATTATAGCCGGAAAAGGATTTGTTTCTTTAATAAGCTTTACCGCTTCGTGGTAACGCCCTTGGTTGATTAAGCCAATGTATCCTTGGGCATCGGTTTCGGCCGGGCAAGCTTTCACGCAAGGAGCAATACAATCAGCCCAGTGGTTTGATATTAACAATTCGAGAGACAGCTTTCTCAGCTCTTTGATAGCATCAGTTTCAGTATTAATCTTCATCTCGTCGGCGACCTCTGTTGCACAAGCAACCAACGGGCCGCGAGCACCTTCAACCTCGACTAAACAAACGCGGCAAGAACCATAGGGCTTTATGCGGGGATCATGACACAAAGTAGGAATATCTATGCCAATTTCTGCGGCCACATCGAGAATAGTCTGACCTTTTTTGGCAGCATGTTTCCGCCCGTTAATTTCGATATTTAAAGTCTCGGTTTTTGTTTTTGTTTTTTCTTTCACCGTAGCCATATTCTCTCCATACTACGCCAACTGCCAAGCGTAGATTATTATTTTAACAAGTTTTAACAATTTCTCAAAACAGATAGAAAAGTCCTAGATTTACTGGTAAAAGATAAACTTTAGCTTCTTTTTCGATTAGTAGTGTTATTTCGTGCCGGCAATTTTCTTTTCTCGTAAAGGCTTAGGCATAACCATAAAGCCGAACTTGTTTTTAGCTAAAGAGTTCTTAAAACTTGTGACCTTGACTCCTTCGTCAATCAAGCCTGTTAAGATCCCCGCTCTTTCAATATCGCCGATTAAGATTGCTCCTACCAAAACATCCTTCTTAAAAACCAACTTGCGATATAGATGTTTGGCGCTATCTTCTGTTGCAATTACCTCGTAATTTTCTTTAGCTGGAGGACAGCTGATTCCAATTGATAAAGCACTCAAGCCGTAAAAATCCACGGAATTCATGGCAAAAGAGCCACCGTATTTTTCTTCTCCACCGGCCATATTTATGCCGGCAACTCTGCCTTGCTCGGTTGCCACCGGCCAGATTGCATTGACTACTTTTTTATCAAGAAGCTTGTCGTGGGCCTGGGCAACATCTCCAGCAGCATAAATATTAGAATCACTGGTTTTCATATTATCGTCAACAACTATTCCTCTATCGGTTTTTATTCTGCAACCTTCCGCCAAAACCGTATTTGACTTTACACCTTTTCCTATGATTACAATATCGGCAACAATTTTTTTGCCGCCGTCTAATATAACTTCTTTGACCTCGCTTTTGCCCTCGATTGACACAACACGGCTGCTTGTTAGCAGGTTAAAGCGTTTTTCTTTGAGCCAATTCTCCATTATTTTAGCCGCTTCTCGGTCAATATTTTGAGACAGGATTTGAGGGGAACCGACTATAATCGTTACTTTTAAACCGATTTGGTGAAGAGCATAAGCGCTTCTCAAGCCGACAAGCCCTCCTCCCAAAACTACGGCACTCTTTGCCTTGGCTGCTCTCTTTTTTATTTCTTCAGCGTCTCCCATTGTCCTCAAAGTATAAACGCCTTCCAAATCAACGCCTTTTAAGTCCGGCTTCTGAGGCAGGCCGCCGGTCGATAAAAGTAGTTTCTCATAGCTCAGTTTGCCGCCGTATTTTAGCTCGACGGTTTTCTTTTTTCTGTCTATATTAACTGCCGGCTTTCCTAAAAAAGCTTTTATTTTGTTTTTTTTGTAAAAATCCTTCGACTTAAAAAATATATTCTCTTTAGCAATAGTGTTAGAAATATAATAAGTAGTAAGTGCCGGTGAATAAGGTAAGCTGTCCTCAGCCCCGACTATCGCTAAAGAGCCTTCTTTATCAATAGAGCGAACGGACTCTGCAGCCGAGATCGCAGCAGCCGAATTCCCGATTAATACATATTTAAACTTGACCATAAAAATTCCTTTCTTATGTAAATCCTAAATCCGAATATCTAAATACTAAACAAATTAAAATCTCTAATGCTCAAATATTCTAAACTTTGTTTTGGTCATTTGGATTTTGAGCTTTGATATTGTTTAGAATTTAGGATTTAGTGCTTAGGATTTACTTTTATCCTCCTTGTCGTCGTCCACAAATACTAGAGCTTCTTGCGGGCATGACACAACACAAACAGGTTCATCGGCGTCCGGACAGAAATCACACTTCAGGGCTATTTTCTCTTGGCCTTTGTGAATCGCGCCATATGGACAGACCATCAAACACATCCAGCAGCCGACACATTTATCCAAGTTATTGGAAACAACACCGGTCTCAGGGTTTTTCGACATAGCACCGGAAATACAAGCTTTTACACAAGGCGCGTCATCACAATGACGGCAGGAAAGAGCAAAGGAAGTTTCAGCATCACCTTCAACAATCACCCTTCTGCTCGGTTCAGGATACTCTCTTAAGAACTTATAAATATTCTTTGATTTTGAGTGCTCGACTGCGCAATAGATCTCACACAGCTGGCAGCCTATGCAATGTTCTTCTTTTGGGATAATTTTCTTAACCATTAATTTTCCTGTTTTAGATTGCAAACTAAGGTGCTAAAAACCTTAACCGCAGGCTATCTATTATAACCGTTAAGAAAATACGAGTCCAATTATTTAGACAGTAGAAACCCACCCCTACAT
>JAUUWJ010000162.1 GCA_030589175.1 Actinomycetes bacterium | reverse complement strand
AGACAAAATCATTTTCTTCAAGAATATCTAGAGACGCCCTAGCTTTTCCTTCATAATCGGTATCAAAATATCCGGTAGCTGTCTCTACGTTAACCGCTTCAAGCCCCATGCTTACGGCAAGCCCTTTGATCAAATCTACCGCCGAAACAACTCCTCCCGAAACACCAAACCTATCCTTAAAAGAAGGAAGTTGTTTTTTCTTGCCCCCGCCCCATAGCCAAATCATATTAGCCGGATTTAAGCCTCGCTCTTCACGCTCCTTATTTAGGGGGTGATCTTTTAAAATATCACATGAAGATAGCGTAAGATCGATAAGTAATTTGGCGTTCTCTTCTTTAGGAAAGAGATCTTCGACAGGCACCCCTATGGCGTCATGAGGAGGAACCATATCAATCCCTGAAAAAGAGAAGTCTTTTATAACCGTCAAATGACGGTAACTCATCCCTGGAAAAAAGCTTATTATATCTGAGCCCAAATCCTTTTCGAGCTCCTCAATTAAGACTTTTGCTTCATCAGTACTTATATGGCCCGCACTATAATCAAAGATTTTCCCTTCCTTAACTGTTATCAGATTACAGCGAAAAACTGTATCATTATCACCGGTCTCGATTCCGCGAAAAGCAGCCTCAATCGGGCCTCTACCCGAGTAATATTTATGTGGATCATAGCCCAAGATACTAAGGTTGGCTACATCGCTTCCGGCGGTAAAGCCCTCGGGGATAGTTTGAGCAAGTCCCTGAAGAGACTTGCTAGCCAGTTTTTTAATGTTGGGCATATCAGCAACTTCAAGCGGAGTCTTTGACGACAATTCTTTCAAAGGATGGTCAGCAGCTCCATCAGGAATTAATACAACGTATTTCATTTATCATCTCACAATCTTGGTAATCAAATCCTAAATCCTAGTATCGAAATCCTAAACAAATTCTAAATCTTAATTTTCAAATGTTCAAAACTAATTGTTTTGTTTTTGGTCATTTATATTAGTCATTGTTTAGAATTTAGAATTTAGTGCTTAGAATTTGCTTTTATGTTACCTAATAACCTAGTCGGCTACATCAATCAAAAAGCACTTTTTCCGCTTCACTTAAATCCGGTTTTATTGTGACCATTTCATCGGTGACTTTTATTGCCGTATCCGGGTCTTTCAAGCCATGACCGGTCAAGATACAAACAACTACAGAGCCTTTCTTAATCTCAGAGCTTTTTACCTTCTTTATCAAGCCGGCAACGGCGGCAGCGGAAGCCGGTTCGCAAAAATAGCCCTCGTCCCGTGCCACCTTTTTGTAGGCTTCGATAATTTCATCATCACATACCATATCTATAAAACCGGCCGACTCCTTTGCCGCAGCAAGAGCTTCGTCTCCTCTTGCCGGTCTTCCTATCCTTATAGCCGAAGCAATTGTTTGAGGATCTTCTACCGGATGTCCGCAAACTAAAGGGGCGGCACCTTCAGCCTGAAATCCGATCATCTTCGGTAGCTTAGAGGTAATCGAAACTTGTTTATATTGCTTAAAGCCCATCCAATAAGCGGTAATATTTCCGGCGTTTCCTACCGGTATTACCAGGTAGTCGGGTGCTTCTCCCAATCGGTCACAAATTTCAAACGCGCCTGTTTTTTGTCCTTCAAGCCGATAAGGATTAATGGAGTTTACTAATGTTATCGAGTGTTTATCGGTAAGCGCCTTGGCAACGTCTAAAGCCTCATCAAACGTTCCTTCAACTGCCAATATTTTACAACCATGAACTAGGGCTTGCGCCAGTTTTCCCATGGCAATTCTTCCTTTGGGAATTAATACAGTGCAGGCAATTCCCGCCCGGGCCGAAAATGCGGCAGCCGAGGCAGACGTATTGCCCGTTGAAGCACACATAACCATCGGCGACTCAACTTCGACGGCTTTACTTATAGTCAGAGACATGCCCCGATCCTTAAAAGAACCAGTCGGATTAAGGCCTTCTAATTTGAAATACAAATCGATACCCAGCTCTTTACCTATTCTTGCTGAAGGAAGTAACGGTGTGTCGCCCTCCAATAAACTGACTATCGGAGTTTTATCATCTACAGGTAAGAATTTCTTGTATCTTTCAATAGTTCCTTTATAAGACATAATTTATTAGTTATTGGTTATTGGTTATTGGTTATTGGAAAATCATCCAACAACTAATCACTAAAAAATAATAACCAACTCAACTGTTCTCCACTCTAATAACGTTATTTATTTTGTTTACAACTGCAAGCTTATCTATACCTTTAAGTGCCGCTCTTAAATTAGCTTCGGCAACAGGATGCGATATAAACACAAGTTCTGCGGTATGGCCCAGCCGACCAGCTGCAATTGCCGGGCCTTTTTGTATAACGCTTTTAACGCTGACTTTTTTGTCACCGAATATTTTTGCTATTTTAGCCAATACGCCCGGCTTATCCATCACTTTCATTCTTAAATAATAAGAACTGGCAACTTCTGTCATCGGACTAATATCTTTGTCGTAATAACAAGTACATACCATTCTTCTTCCCGTAACATCTTGATTGATGTTTTTGGCTACTTCCATAACATCTGACACAACAGCACTTGCTGTCGGAAGACTGCCGGCTCCCTGCCCGAAAAACATAACTTCTCCTACTGAATCGCCTTCCACAAAAACCGCGTTAAACGGCCCGCTCACTGCCGCTAATGGATGGCTCTTTCTGATCATTGTCGGGTGAACCCTGACTTCTAACTTTTTTCCTTCGTCCTTTGCTATTGCTAATAATTTTATGACATGTCCCATATCTGCAGCATATGCAATATCTTTACTAGTAACAGAAGTAATTCCTTCTACAAACACTTCGTCTTTTGTTACCCGGCTATTAAACGCAATTGAAGCCAGAATCGCAATCTTGGCAGCCGCGTCTCCGCCTCCGACATCGGCACGGGGATCCTTCTCGGCAAAACCTTTTTCCTGAGCTTCGGCTAAAGCTTGTTCATAGCCGATATTCTCTTCAGTCATCTTGGAAAGAATGTAGTTAGTAG